>JANQTQ010000118.1:0-13412 GCA_030731625.1 Polaribacter sp.
CTTTTTTTTGAATATCTTCTACAAAAGTCCGTTACTTCTGAAAGTGCCTATTTAATAATGCATATAAGAGCTTTACAGCGTTGTTAGAAAACGTTTGACTAAGTGCACGTTTATGAAGTTTACACTAAATGAATGGTAAATATTTGCATTATTATGATTATAACAAATGTTGCATTCTGGTGTGTTAAATGTTGTATTAGGTGTGTTAAACCTAATAATCGCTTCAAATAAGCTAATAAATGTAATAATAGTTATACATCAGATTTAGTATTTATTTAACATTTGTTGCCGTATGAACTTGAAATCATCAAAATGGAATAAAGCTATAGAGGTGCTGCTAATTGCTATAATTATTGCGCTATTAGTATTTCTTGTTTTATTTATTTTTTAACAAAGAGTAATTATTAACTAAAAACTAAACATTAAACATTTATGAAAAACAAATTATTAAAAAAACTAATATTACCTGTATTTTTTTTGCTGGGTAGTATTGTTTATGCACAATCCGTGTCGGGTATTGTTTCCGATAATACAGGGCCAGTTCCTGGAGTTAATGTTTCTATTAAAGGAACCGCAACAGGAACCTCGACAGATTTTGATGGAAACTATAAAATAAGCGCTAAGGATGGAGATGTTTTAATATTTTCTTTTATTGGATATAAAACACAAGAAATTAATTATACAGGACAGTCTACATTAAATATAACACTTTTAGAAAATGCAGCACAACTAGATGAAATAGTTGTTGTTGGTTATGGTTCTAAAAAGAAGAGTTTAGTAACGGGTTCTATTTCTAGTATTAGTTCTAAAGACATACAAAACACATCTGCACCTCGTGTAGAACAAGTTTTACAAGGTAAAACTTCTGGTGTAACAGTAGTATCGTCGTCTGGAGCACCTGGTTCTGGAGCTAAAATTAGAATTAGAGGAGCAGGATCTAACGGAAATGCGGACCCATTATACATTGTGGATGGTATTAAAGTAAGTAACATTGATAATATTTCTCCTAACGATATTGCCAATCTTGAAGTGCTTAAAGATGCTGCCTCGTCAGCTATTTATGGTACTCAAGGAGCAAATGGAGTTATTATTATTACCACAAAGCAGGGTAAAATTGGTGAGACTGTTGTTACGTATAGCACGCAATTAGGAACGCAGTCTTTAAGAACCGGTATGGAATTAATGAATGCTTCTCAATTTGTAACATATATGCAAGAGGCAGGGCAAACCCAAGTTGTAGATAATGGCATTAATACAAATTGGTTAAATGAAGCATTTCAAAATGCACCAACACAAAGACATGATATCAGTATTTCTGGGGCATCTGAAAAAAATTCGTTTTATTTCTCTGGATCTTATATCGATCAAGAAGGTTTATTAGGAAGCGATTTAGGTTATAAAAGATTTACTGGTAGACTTAATTTAAAAAGCCAAGTTAATGATTGGTTAGAAGTAGGAACTAATATTACTTATTCTAATATAGGAAATACAGGACTTACTGAGGATGATTCTACAGGAGGTATAGTAAATCATGCTATTATTTTAGACCCATTAACACCAGTAACTTACCCAGGAGCTTTACCACAAAGAGCGCAAGATCTTTTAGATGCAGGCCAAGCTATGACCGATAGTAATGGTAATGTATATGGTTTACCAACCTATTCTACTGGAGAAGTTACAAACCCTGTAGCCTCTGCAAACTTTAGATTTAGAGGTGGTGTAGATTCAGATAAAGTTTTAACTTCGTTATTTGCAAAAATAAAATTAGCAGAAGGCTTATCATTCACATCAAGATTTGGTTACGAAAGATCAAATACTTTTAACAACAGTTGGACTCCAATATGGGGTACATCATCCGAAGCACAAAACACACAAATAACTATAAATAACTCAATTACTAGAAATTCAAGATGGTTATGGGAAAATTTTGCATCGTATAACAAAGAGTTTGGAGATCACGGTTTTACAGGTTTATTAGGATACTCATCAGAAAGAAGTGTAACTCCAGTATATACTTTAAGTGATTCTACTAAGGAATTTACCTTTTTTGACTTTTCTAATCAAGCAGATAATTTAAATGTTGGTGGTAATCTCTATGAAAGAAAAGGAACTTCTATTTTTGGAAGATTATCTTATGATTATTTAGGGAAATACTTAATAGAAGGTTCATTAAGATATGATACTTCTAGTTATTTTCCTACAGACAATAGATCTGGTTATTTTCCAGCAGTTTCTGCAGGATGGGTGGCTTCAAAAGAAAACTTTTGGGGTAAAGATTCAAAAATTAGTTATGCAAAATTACGTGCCAGTTGGGGACAAAATGGTAGTGATAATAATTTAGGAACTTATATAGCTGGTTTAGTATTTCAATCGGTTGCATCAGAATCTGGAACTGTACCTGTAATTTATGAAGGTGTAGGTGGTATTACTCCAGGAAGTTTACCGAACTCAGAATTAGGATGGGAACGCTCAGAACAATTAGATATTGGAGCAGATTTTAGAGCTTTAGATAATAAACTTAATTTTTCTGTAGATTATTATGTTAAAACTACGCAAGATTTATTACTTAATAACGGTAATATTATTGCGCCCCCTTCATTAGGTGTTAGTGTACCAGCAATTAATGCAGGAACAGTAGAAAATAAAGGTTTTGAATTTGAAGTTGGCTATGGTGATACTACTAAAAGTGGTTTTAGATATAGTGTGAATTTGAATTTGTCTACCTTAAAGAATGAGGTTACAGAAATTAATTTTGTTGGAGAAGATGGTTTCATTATTGGTGCTGGTGCACCTCAAAATAATGATGGTATTACTCGTTTCCAAAAAGGACGTCCACTTTGGTACTTTTATGGATATCAAACAGATGGTATAGATCCTGCAACTGGTGAGATTATTATTGTAGATACTGATGGTGTAGATGGAATTAATTCTAACGATAAAACAGAAATTGGTTCTCCTCACCCAGATATTCTTTATGGAGGTAGTATCGATTTAGGATATAAAAACTTTGATTTAGGAATTAGATTTCAAGGTACGCAAGGAAATGATATTTTTGCAGCATATCACCAACCATCTAGACCGATTACCAATAAACCAGTTCAATTTTTTGAAGGAAGATGGCAACAAGCGGGTGACATTGCTACTTTTCCATCTGCAGCAAATGCAACAACATCTTACGATACAGATTTAATGGTAGAAGATGGTTCTTATATGAGAATTAAGCAAATACAATTAGCATATAATTTCCCTTCGGATATTGCTGAGAAAATCAAGTTAAAAAAATTAAGAACTTATGTTTCTTTAGATGATTTCTTTACTTTTACAAAGTACAGTGGTTTAGATCCAGAAGCAGGTAGTTTTTCGGACAATAGTATAGGTGTAGATAGAGGTTTTTATCCAATTCCTGCAAAAATATTGTTAGGTTTATCACTAGAATTTTAAATTTTAAAAATAATAACAGATATGAGAAAATATATATATAGTTGTTTCGCTTTACTGCTTATAAATATGGCTTGCAGTAGCGATTTCGCAGAGGTAGCTCCAATAGGAGTCCTAGAAAGTTCAACATTCTTTGAAAAAGAAAGTAATGCTGAAGAGGCAGTAATTGGTTTGTACGATATTATGCAATATAATTATGCAAAAGACTGGAGTAGTGCATTTTTTATAAAAGTACTACCTGGAGATGCCGCAAATGCTGGTGGAGGAAATTCAACAGATCAAACACAATTACAAAATATTGATGATTATACAAATGTATCAATATCAAACCCATCAACTGAAAGTGTATGGAGTTTATATTATAAGGCTATTGCATTAGCAAACACAATCATAAACGAAGTAGAACAAGGTTCTTTAAGCAACAAAGAATCGATTTTAGCCGAAACTAAATTTATGAGAGCTTGGTGTTATTTTGAGTTAACAACAATGTGGGGAGATGTACCTTTAAGGTTAGTTAATCCAACAACAATAAGCTCAGAAGCGTTTGCAATACCAAAAAGTACAAGAGCAGAAATTTATGCACAAGTTGAATCTGATTTAGCTGCTGCCATAGCTGGTTTACCAGATAAAAGCGCGGTTAGCCATAATTTTAGAGTTTCTAAAGGTGCTGCACAAGCTACTTTAGGAAAAGTATTGGTGTTTCAAGGAAGAACTGCTGAAGCTATTCCATTATTTGAAGCCGTAATCTCTAATCCAGCTCATGATTTAGAAGCAAATGTTGCAGATATTTGGTCTGAATCTACAGAATTTGGAATTGAATCTTTATTTGAATTAGGTTATATTTCTACTAATGGAGTAGATTGGGGAAATGTAGCTTGGGGAGGACGTATGGAAAGTAATTTACACATTCAGTTAATGGGACCTCGTGGAGATGGTTTTTTCGATTTAACAGGTACAGACTTTATAAATGGTTGGGGTTTTAACTTACCAACCGCAAAATTAGTGAGTGCTTTTGAAGCAGCAGGAGATGTTGATCGTAAAGCGGCTACATTAATGACAGAAGCAGAACTTGTTAAAGCTGGAGGTAGTGTATCTGGTGGTCCTTGGGATTATGAAGGTGCTTTTAGAACAAAATATGCTACAAGAACTTCGCAAACTACAAGCGATGGTGTTTTAGAATTAAATTATACAACCAATTGGAGATTATTAAGATATGCAGAAGTCTTATTATTAGCTGCTGAAGCTTATAATGCAGAAGGACAAGATAGTAATGCAAGAGCTGAGCTTAATAAAGTAAGAAATAGAGCTGGATTGGCTGATGTTTCTGCAACTTTAACAGGAACAGCTTTATTTGATGCCATCGTAAATGAAAAATACTTAGAATTGGCACATGAAGGGCAACGTTTCTGGGATTTAGTTAGATGGGGCAAAGCAAGTACCGAATTATCTGGAACTGGATATACCTCTAAAAATGATTTATACCCGATACCTGCATCAGAAATTGATAAAAATGATGCCTTAACGATTGCTGATCAAAACCCAGGTTATTAAAAGTTTTTTTTGAATTTGTTTGAATTTGAAACAACGTGGTAAAACACGTTGTTTTTTTATTTTAAAGAAAAACCCTATTTTTAAAATTAAAAGTTTACAGATGTTGCATAAGAAAAATGCTGCTTTTATAATAATTTTAGCCATTTTATCGAGTTGTAAGAAAACCGATACCATTGTTAATAATAAAATATTTAAAAGTTTAAATGCCATTTCAACAGGAATCGATTTCAAGAACATTTTAATTGAAAATGATTCTATGAATTATTTTAACTATGCTTCAATTTATTCAGGAGCAGGAGTTTCAACTGGAGATATTAATAACGACGGTTTAATAGATGTTTTTTTTACAGGAAATCAGGTTAAAAATAAACTGTATTTAAATAAAGGAAATCTTCAGTTTATAGATATTACAGATAAAGCTGGTATTGGGGGAGATTCTAGATGGTACACTGGGTCAACAATGGCAGATATTAATGGTGATGGCTTTTTAGATATATATTGTTCGGTTGCCGGAATTGCAAACGAAAGAAGAAACCAACTTTTTATCAATAAAGGCGATAATACGTTTATCGAAGTAGGTAAGGAATATGGTGTTGATGATAGTGCCAACTCTATTCAAGGCACTTTTTTTGATTATGATAATGATGGTGATTTAGATTTATACCTAGCTAATTACCCTGTTTCTGATGTAAATACACCTAATTTTACCTACCTCAATAGAATGAAAACGGTTTCTGATAAAGAATCAGATAAATTATATAGAAATGATGGTAATGTGTTTACAAATGTTTCAGAAGTTTCTGGCTTAAAAAGTTATGGCTTTTCTTATGGTGTAGTGGCTAGTGATATTAATAACGATGGTTGGCAAGATTTATACGTTTCTAGCGATTATAGTGTTCCTGATTATTTTTATATTAATAATGGCGATGGTACGTTTAAAAATGTGATAAAGCAAGCTACCAACCATACTGCTTTCTATGGAATGGGTATTGATATCGCAGATTTTAACAACGATGGAAATCTCGATATTTTTCAAGCAGATATGGATGCCAATAATAATAGACGCCAAAAGGCCAACATGTCTAGCATGAAGCCTGAAGTGTTTCATGAAATGGTTTTTATGGGCTTTCATTATCAGTATATGCATAATTGTATGCAATTAAATACTGGCGTATTAGAAAATAATGTTCCGCAATTTTCAAATATATCCAGACTCACAGGAACCTCTTCAACAGATTGGAGCTGGGGCCCTGTTTTTGCAGATTTTGATAATGATGGTAACAAAGATTTGTTCATTACAAATGGTATAAGAAGAGAAATAAATAACACCGATTTTTTTAATAACTATTCTAAAAATGATGCCACTAAATATAGCGAACTGCAAAAAAGTTTAATGATCCCTTCCGAAAAAGTTGATAATTTTATCTTTAAAAATAAGGGAGACCTCAATTTTGAAAAAGCAAATAAAATTTGGGGTATTGAATACAAAGGGTTTTCTAGTGGAGTTGCTTATGCTGATTTAGATAATGATGGCGATTTAGAAATTATTACCAATAACTTAGATGATTATGCATCCGTTTACGAAAATAAAAGTGCTGAAAGTAATAACCATTTAACGGTAAGTTTTAGTAGCGAAACAAAAAACAAATTTGGTTTAGGCAATCGTGTTTATATATCAACAGAAAATGAAACACAAATGCAAGAGCTTACGCTTACTAGAGGCTATCAATCTTCGGTATCAACAAGGCTTCATTTTGGACTAAATTCATCTAAAAAAATAGATACATTAAAAGTTGTTTGGGCAGATGGTAAAACTCAAGCCATAAACAATGTAAACGCTAATCAGCATCTAGTTTTAAAATATGAAGATGCAAATCTCTCTAATAACAAGAATCATATAGAGCCAACATTATTTACAACCGTAAAAGACAATAATTTTCCAAAACACAAACATATCGAAAATACCTATGACGATTTTTTAAAGCAAGTATTATTGCCGCATAAAATGTCGGCTTTTGGTCCTGCTTTAGCCACAGGCGACTTAAATAATGATGGATTAGATGATTTTTTTGTAGGTGGTTCTTTTGGAAACACAGGTAATATCTATTTGCAAACCAAAGATGGCTTTAGGGAGTCTTCAATAGATTTTTTAATGGAAGATAAATTAAGCGAAGACGTAGGAGCACTTATTTTTGATGCTGATAATGATGGAGACAATGATTTATACGTGGTTAGTGGTGGCTATGAGTTTGCAAGTCAGTCAAAATTGTGTCAAGATAGATTGTACATAAATAATGGAAAAGGCGCGTTTTCTAAAACAGCACTTCCAGATATGAAAACTAGTGGATCTCGTGTATATAATGCCGATTTTGATAAAGACGGAAAACAAGATTTATTAGTGCTTGGACGTCAAATTCCAGGCAACTATCCATCTCCTGCAAACAGCTATATTTTAATGAATAGAAGTACAGCTACAGAAGTTGTTTTTATTAACGAAACCAAAGACAAAGCGAAAGACTTTTTAAATTTAGGAATGGCCACTAGCGCAATAATAGCTGATATTGACAATGATAGTTGGTTAGATATTATAATAGTTGGCGAATGGATGCCTATTAAAGTGTTTAAAAACATGAAAACTGAATTTAAAGAGGTGTCATCAGAAACGGGATTAAACAATGATACTACTGGTTGGTGGTGGAGCATAAAAGAAGGTGATTTTGACAATGATGGAGATATCGATTTTATACTAGGAAATAACGGATTAAATTACAAATACAAAGCCACTGAAGATGAAACCTTCGATATTTATGTAAACGATTTTGACAACAATAATAAAGAAGATATTGTTTTAAGTTATTATAGCGAAGGCGAACAAGTACCTGTAAGAGGCCGTTCTTGCTCATCGCAGCAAATACCAAGTATTAAACAAAAATTTAAAAACTATAATAGTTTTTCTGAAGCAACACTAGTAGATGTTTACAGTAAAAAATCATTAGAATCATCATTGCATTATCAGGTTAAATCGTTTGCAAGTGTGTATTTAGAGAATAAAGGAGGCAAGTTTAGCATACACCAATTACCAATTGAAGCACAATTTTCAAGTATCAATCAAATATTAGTTGATGATTATGACAAAGATGGAAATTTGGACGCGCTAATTGCAGGAAATTTATATGTATCTGAAGTAGAAACTCCTAGAAATGATGCCAGTTTTGGATGTTTTTTAAAAGGCGATGGAAAAGGCAATTTCAAGGCTATAAAACCTTCTAAAAGCGGAGTTTTTATAAAGGGAGATACCAAAGATTTAGCTGAAATAAATGTAAAAGGACAAAAATATATTATTGCCGCAAAAAATGATGATTATCTTCAATTTATAAAAGTCAATTAATTGTTATTTTTTAACACTCTTGAACTGCCTTTATTTATTAGAAAAGTTTTTTTCAATTTAAAAATAGCAAAATTCGCTACTTTAAATTGTAACGTTGTGAACACAAAAAAAAATCAGGTATTATAGTATGCATTCTTTAAAAATTATTTTATCAAAATTTAAGTATTTTTCTGTTGCTTGGATATTTGCCTCGTTAAACTTTATTATAGGTACTTGGGTTTTATACATTCCGCATGTAAAAGAAAAATTACAATTAAACGATTCTGAAATAGGTGTTGCCCTATTTTGTTTTGCTTTGGGTATTTTATTATTTCTACCATTAGTGCCATTTATTACAAAAAAGGTGGGCTTAGGACGTTATTCTTTAATAGGGGTTGTTTTATTTGCAACTTCCTTTATTTTCCCTTTAATGGCTCCCAGCTATATGCTTTTATGTGTTTCATTATTTATTGCAGGAGTATTTGTTGGCTCTACAGATGTTGCTATGAACGCTTTAGTATCTTATATAGAAAATAAAGATTCACAAAATTTTATGTCGGCAGCACATGGCTTTTTTAGCTTAGGTGGTGCAATCGGAGCTGCTTTGGGTAGTTTTTTGCTATCTATTTTTACAAAGCCAGCAACTCACATGCTATTTATTGCCTTTTTTGTAATTATAACAAATTGTATTCTTGCAAAAAATTATTATAAAATTGTTGAGGAAACGACTTCAAAAGAAAAGAAAGAATATAATTTTAATGCCTTAAAACCACTATTTATAATTGCTTTTATTGCTTTTGTTATTATGAGTAGTGAAGGTGCTATTGAGCATTGGAGTGGCTTGTATTTAAAAGAAGTAGTTGGCGTTGTAGCGCAAAATCGTATTGGATTCGGATTTATATTTTTCTCTATTATGATGACTTTTGGGCGGTTTTTTGCAGATAAAATTAGTGAGAAAATAGGCGCTATGAAAATAATTTTTTATGGCTGTCTTGTTGCCAGCATCGGTTATGCGTGCATTTTAATAAGTGTTTTTGAAATTACTTTAGTTGGTTTCGGAATTTTAGGACTTGGGCTATCTGTTATTATTCCAGAATTATTTAGAGTAGCTGGTAAAACTGCTGGTGTAAAAGCCTCTGTAGGAATATCATTTGTATCTGGTATTGGATTTATTGGGTTTTTATTAGGGCCTGTTTTATTAGGATATATCTCGCATACCTTCAGTTTAAAGTTGAGCTTTCTGTTTTTACTATTTTTAACAATTGTTGTTTCCTTAACACTTTTACTCAAGTTTAAACAGAAGATTACGCAAAAATAAATTGAATTCAAAATAGTCTGAGACAAGATGCAACAGGTAGATTATTTAACAGAAGTAATTTTAAAAGTAAATTGGTGTGCTAAAAAATAACGATTACCTTCAGTATATAAAAATCAATGAATTGTTATTTTTACTTTATACCTCACTTTTTTAATAACTGCAATGCTTTTTCAACGGTTTTAACGGGTAATTTACAGCTGTTATTAACGCACACGTAAATATTGGTTTCCCCTTCAATAAATCTATTTTTTAAAAGTGGAGTATTGTTTTCAGTTTCGCTATAAATAATTAAAGTATTCGGAAGATACATAGCATTCAATTCCTTAAATTGTTGCTTTGCATCTTTGCCAACAATAGCAATTTCGTAAAAGGGTTTTGTATAATTCAACATGAGATTTAACCAATTTGAAAAATAAGAACCATTATCTATAATTTCTGGCTTTACATTGTTTAACATAGATTTAGCCATTGCATTATATGTTTTATTTTCTAAATAATGCGAAAGTAAATAAAGGTTGTGTGCCATTATGGAGTTACTCGATGCGATAACATTATCTCTATATTCGATAGTTTTAGATATTAAAGCAGGATCTTCTTTAGAGGTGTAATAAAACATTTTATTTGCATCGTTATAAAAATTGATTATGCTATATTCAGTTAATTCATTCGCTTTATTTAACCACAATTCATTAGAAGTAATTTGATATAGTTTTATGAAGGCTGCAATAGTGTTGGCATAATCTTCTAAATAGCCATTAATAGTGCTTTTTCCGTCTTTGTAATTTCGAAATAATTTACCATTGGTTGCCATTTGAGTTTTTAAAATGAAATCAGCATTTTTTAATGCTACATCCAAGTATTTTTTATGGTTGAATGTAGTATAAGCATCTAAATAGGCTTTTAACATAAGCGCATTCCAAGAGGTTAAAGTTTTGTCATCTAATCTTGGTTTTTTTCGCGCTGCTTTAGATCTTAAAAGGATATTTTTCCATTTTTCTTTTTTATGTTTTAAATCAGAAAGAAGAATATTATTTTTAATTGAAAACGTGGCGTCATCAACATTTTTAATCAAAACATAATTGTCGTTTTCCCAAAGTCCGTAACTATTAATATTATAGTATTTTGAAAATAGTTTGTATTCACTTTTCAAGATTTCTTTTAGTTCTTCTTTTTTCCAAACATAATAAGCACCTTCTTCAAGAATATTTTCAGAATTGTAGCTATCTGCATCTAAAGAAGAATAAAATGCACCTTCTGGAGAAGTTAAATTCTTTTCGATAAAATCTAAGGTTTCAAACACCACCTCTTTGTAAAGTGGCATTTTATTGTGCGAATATGCATTAGAATATAAACTAACCAACTGTGCATTGTCGTATAACATTTTCTCGAAATGTGGAATATGCCATTTTTTATCAGTAGAATATCTTGAAAAGCCGCCTTCAATCTGATCATAAAGACCGCCAAAGGCCATTTTAGTTAAGGTGTTTTCTACATTTTTCTGAAGCTCTTTATCATTATTTTGGTAGGCATAACGTAGCAAAAATTGATAGTTATTGGGCATCATAAATTTTGGAACTTCGGCACTGCCACCATAAATTGTATCAAAATTTGTTTTCCACTTATTTATTTCATTTTCTATAACTTGATTACTGAAGGCTACCTTTTCAGTATTTTGGATCACTAAACCTAAGCTATTAATACCTTCTTCAAGTTTTGATGCATAGTTGTAAAATTCTTGTGGATTGTTTTTAAATTTTGTACTTATTTGGTTGAGAATATCTAACCACTGTTCTTTTTCAAAATAAGTTCCTCCCCAAATTGGTCTGCCATCTGGTAAGGCAACAACATTTAAAGGCCAGCCACCATTTCCTGTTATTAATTGAACAGCCGTCATGTAAACATGGTCAACATCTGGTCTTTCTTCTCTATCAACTTTTATGTTAATAAAATTTGTATTCATCGTTTGTGCCACCAAAGAATCTTCAAAACTTTCTTTCTCCATAACATGGCACCAATGACAAGCAGCATAGCCAATACTAATAATTATAAGTTTATTCTCCTTATTTGCCTGTGCTAATGTTGCCTCGTTCCAAGCTTTCCATTTTACAGGATTATATGCATGTTGAAGTAAGTAAGGACTAGTTTCATTTATAAGTTCATTAGAACTTTTATGATTGAAATCCGTTTTTATTTTTTTGCCACAGTTCACAAATGTGAGCATTAGTAATAAAAATTTTAAAAGTTGAATTTTCATTTTATGAAATACTTTTTTTGTTTTAGTTTACTTTTGGATTAAAACAGATAACAATATGATTATTCTAAAATCGCACTAAATAAAGGTTCTTGTTTTTTTAATTAGAAATAATTTTTGCCTTTTATATGAATAGAATTTAGGCTAAAGATACTCAGTCTTTTTAAATAACTTATTCAATTTTAATTTTTAGCATTTTTGAAATATTGTCAGACGAATTACCTACATAAATATTGTAATCTCCTTTTTCTAAATTCCAATTAGAAATAGACTCATCATAAAAAGCAAGTTTATCAACGTTAATAGAAATACGTACAGTCTTTTCTTCTCCTTGAGTTAAATTTATTTTATGAAAACCTTTTAATTCTTTTAAAGCACGTTTTACTTTAGAGTTAGGTTTGCCAACGTATACCTGAACCACTTCAGAACCTTTTAGATCTCCAGTATTTTTAACATTACAGAATACATTCATGATTTCTCCTTTGCTATATATTTTTTTATCAACCTCAATATTCGATAATTTAAAAGTAGTATAAGACATTCCGTAACCAAAAGCGTAAAGTGGCTTTATTTTTTTAGTATCATGCCATCTATAACCTACTAAAATATCTTCTTTGTAATTTTGAGTAAGATTTACCCCTGGATAAGATGTATCACCATAATAATGTGCCCCATTATCCTCTAATTTAGCTGGAAATGTAAATGGTAATTTCCCTGACGGATTTGCATCACCACTAATTACATCTGCAATACTATGTCCTGCTATACTTCCTAAATACCAAGTTTCTACTAAAGCATTAACTTTATCTAACCATGGCATTTCTACTGCGTTTCCACTGATTAGAATAACTCCAATGTTTTTATTTACACCATAAATGGCGTTTAACAATTCTTCTTGACCAAAAGGCAACCCAAATTGCTGCCTGTCATCACTTTCACAATCTTGCCAATGATTTTTATTTAATCCGCCTACAAATAAAACGATATCTGCTTTTTTTGCAGTTTCAATAGCAGTTAGTCTTAAAGAATCTTGATTCATTGTTGGGGGTAATACTTTGTCATAATTAAAAGCTCCAGATTGGTAACCCATGGTATGCAATATTGTTGCACTTTTATAGCGGGCTTGAATACCTTGTAAAGGAGAAATTTCGAATTTTGGTTTCAGTTCGGAAGAACCACCACCTTTTGTCATAGAACGTGTAGCGTTTTCTCCAATTACAGCTATGGTTAATCCTTTTCTATCTTCAATAGGAAAAAAATTATCTTTATTTTTTAATAAGACGATACCTTCAGTGGCAACTTTTCTAGCAACCTTATGATGTTCTACATTATTTACCCTACCTAATGGTCTATTATCACTTAGGTTCGTTCGGTACATTAACCTTAAAATTCTTCTAACTTTATCATCCACAACAGATTCTGCAATTTCTCCGCTTTTTAACTTCTTTAGAAACGGATTGGCTAAAAAATAATAATCGTAATGATTT
>JANQTQ010000118.1:13512-18305 GCA_030731625.1 Polaribacter sp.
CACATCTTTTTTACGATATCTTGCTTCTTCACCTAAAGCGAAACCATATTGCCTAGAAAGTTTTGGATTAAAAGAAGCCGCCAAACAAGTTAAAGCAGGAAAAGCTGTAATTGAGTCATTTGTCCAACCTGCGTCAGACCAATCGTCCCAACTTATTTCCGCTCTAACACCATGAGGTCCGTCACTCATCCAAATTTCTGGGATACCCAATCTTTCTACCCCTTTTGTGCTAAATTTAGATTGTGCATGGCACAAGGCCACTTTTTCTTCAAGAGTTAATTTTTTGAGTGTTTCGTCAATTTTTGCCTCAGTATCTTCAGACATTGAATTTTGTGTTTTATTAATACTATTTAAAGTTTGAACACCTTGTTGGCCATACATTAATAATTGACCTAAAAATGCACATATTAGAAAAATAGATACTTGATAATTCGCATTAAAAGTGATTTTCATAATTATTGGTTTGTTTTATTAAAATAATAGGCTTCGAAAGCAAATTAATTGAGCGTCTGGATTAGCGTAAAATTACCTAAAATCAAACAATTTGTTTAAAACATATACGGCAACCATTGAAAGTTTTGTTGCATTAACCTACTAAATATATGAAGAATCATTAAAAAGGGTTTATATATTGACTTTTAATTAGCAACTGACAGTTAATTAAAATGTTGCGGTCACTTTAAATAAATCAACGACAAGCTTCATGAAAAGATTTTGAAAGAAGAAATACAAAACCCTTTAAAAATAAAGATTTTGGGAATATCAGAATACACTTCAATTTGTAAAACCTTAATAGCTCAATATAAACAAGTATTATTGGACTTTAACAACTTAACATTCGATTGAAGTATTTATGATTTTGAAAAATTTCCTGCTGTTCAATGTAAATTACAAAACCTGAGAAAGCTTAAAGCTAATAACACAGAAAAGTTTAAAGACCTTCAATTATCTATACAAAATTGATCAATAATCAGTCAGAAATTGAAAACCTTATTCAAAGTATCATCATCATTTTTTTTCATAAAAGCAGCTAGATAAGAAACTATTAAGCCTACTGGAAGTTAAAATAAATTTACTTAATAGCATTGGTAAACTTGCAAGATTATATATAGATTTCAATATAGTTTCACTTTCAAACCAATATTTCAATCACCTTATTTAAAACAGAACTATCAAATTCATTAAGATAAGTTTGTGTGATACTAAGATTTTGGTGACCCATAGATTCGCTAATAATATCGGTAGTTGGCAACTATTAAACTGATTTTGAATACTAGAAAAGCAAAAGAAACATTATCAGATTACTTTCTATTTTGGATCTATTAGATAAAACAAGTGATTAGTACATTTGTTAAAACTAGATATCCTATATTTTCTTAGTATTTT
The DNA here is from genome assembly GCA_030731625.1 of Polaribacter sp. Classification (GTDB taxonomy): domain Bacteria; phylum Bacteroidota; class Bacteroidia; order Flavobacteriales; family Flavobacteriaceae; genus Polaribacter. The sequence continues at coordinate 14,899 of JANQTQ010000118.1, forward strand.
TGCAAATTAAGTTGAATAACCATCTTTTATAAAATAAGTATATAAAAGTTGAAACTAGAAAAGCGTTGATGAAAAAATTTTTAATTGTTGGCTTAGGAAATATTGGTGAAAAATATACAAACACACGTCATAATATCGGTTTTAAAATAGTTGATGAAGTTGCAGAAGAACATAACGTAGTTTTTGAAACGGATACCTTAGGAGATGTAGCTAACTTTCGTTTTAAAGGCAGAATTTTTATTTTATTAAAGCCAAGTACTTTTATGAATTTAAGCGGAAAAGCGGTAAAGTATTGGATGCAAAAAGAAAAAATTACGGTTGATAATTTATTAATTGTTACAGATGATTTAAATATCGATTTTGGAACCCTAAGAATTAAAGCCAAAGGAAGCGATGGTGGCCATAATGGCTTAAAAGATATTCAAGAAAAATTGGGCACAAATGTATATCCAAGATTTAGATTTGGCATCAGCGGAAACTTCTCTAAAGGTCGCCAAGTAGATTATGTTTTAGGCGAATGGAATAAAGAAGAAACTAGCCAATTAATAGAACGTTTGCCAACATCCGCAAAAATAATTACTTCTTTTGGCACCGATGGTTTGGCAAATACAATGAACAATTTTAACGGAAAATAGGTTGACAGAAGATTGAAAACAAAATAAATGGGATTTGGATTTAATCTTGGTATGATTTTCATAATTCTTCCGCTAACAGTAATCCTATTTTTATTAGGAGCCTTAACGGAAAAAGAAGGTTTCTTTAAAGCTATCGGTTGTATTTGGATACCAATATTTTGTCTGATTGGACTTTCTTTAATTGCAAGTATATTACCCGACACAAGTATTCTTGAAAAGAAGGATTATTATGGAGAATATATAATTGACCGAAACTTTTTCAAAGGAAAACAAGCTGATTGGCAATACAATCACTTTAGAATAAAAATAACTGAAAATGATTCAATTTTTCTTTATACAATGGAAAATGAAAAAATCGTTTCAATCAACAAAGGAACAATTTCAACAGTGAAACCTTATAATTCTGAAAGACTCGTTCTAAAAATGAATGAACCTAATCATCATATTACAGAGACAAATCCAACAACTTACAGAAAAAGTTGGTGGGATTTTTATTTAGTTTTCAAATCTAAAAAGTTTAATAATATGTATTTTAGAAAAGGAAAATGGGAAAGAATAAAAACTGAATAAAAAATGATTTACCAAATTTAATACTTACAAATTGCTTAAAACCACACAAAAATAAGGTATAAAAAAACTCTTTAGCTTTCACTAAAGAGTTTTTTTATTTATAAATTTTTTGAATCAATTTCGATAAAAAATCGAAATCACTAGAACCGATTGCGATATTATAAAATATTCGCTTTCATTAATTCTCTATTCATTCTTGCAATGTTATCTAAAGAAATCCCTTTAGGACATTCTACCTCGCAAGCTCCTGTATTTGTACAGTTACCAAAACCTTCTAAATCCATTTGCGCAACCATATTTTTTACACGATCTGCAGCCTCAATTTGTCCTTGAGGTAACAACGCATACTGAGATACTTTTGCACCTACAAATAACATAGCAGAACTGTTTTTACAAGTTGCTACACAAGCACCACAACCAATACAAGTTGCGGCATCCATAGCTTCATCTGCTGCATGCTTAGAAATAGGAATATTATTTGCATCTTGTGTATTACCAGAAGTGTTTACAGAAATGTAACCACCTGCTTGTTGAATACGCTCAAAAGCCATTCTGTCTACAATTAAATCTTTAATTACAGGAAATGCCGCTGCTCTAAATGGTTCTATAGTAATTACATCTCCATCATTAAACATACGCATATGTAATTGACAAGTTGTTATACCTCTATCTGGACCATGCGCCTCTCCGTTGATGTACATAGAGCAAGAACCACAAATACCTTCTCTACAGTCATGATCAAAAGCAACTGGCTCTTCGCCAGAATTTACTAACTGCTCATTTAAAACATCCATCATTTCTAAAAAAGACATATGTTCTGAAATATCAGCTACTTTATAATCGACCATTTGACCCTTGGTTTTCGAGTCTTTTTGTCTCCAAATTTTAAGTGTTAAATTCATTTTTATTAGTTTTTGGTTTTTAGTTGTTTGTTGTTAGTTGCTGTTTCCATAAACTAACAACCATCAACCATAAACTATATTATTTATAACTTCTTTCTTTAACTTCTATATTCTCATACTCTAAAGGCTCTTTATGCAAAATTGCATCTTTAGGTTCCCCTTTATATTCCCAAGCAGAAACAAACTGAAATTCTTTAATTCTTTTTGCTTCTCCATCTTCTGTTTGATGTTCTTCTCTAAAGTGTCCACCTGCAGATTCTTCTCTAACTAAAGCATCTTTTGCAAACAATTCTCCTAATTCTAAAAAGTCTGCTACTCTACCCGCTTTTGCTAATTCTTCATTATATTCTTTGTCTCCTCCAGGCACTGAAACGTTTTTCCAGAAATCTTTTCTTAAAGCAGAAATGTCTTCAATAGCTTCTTTTAAGCCTTCAGCGTTTCTAGACATTCCACATTTATCCCACATAATTTTTCCTAATTTTTTGTGGTAATAATCTACAGAATGCGTTCCTTTATTATTTATAAAAAATTCAATTTTAGAAACCACATCTTTTTCTGCAGCTTCAAATTCTGGACTTTCTGTTGGTATTTTTCCTGTTCTAATATCATCAGCTAAATAATCTCCAATTGTATAAGGTAATACAAAATAACCATCTGCTAAACCTTGCATTAATGCAGAAGCTCCTAATCTATTTGCACCATGATCAGAGAAATTTGCTTCCCCAATACAGTAACATCCAGGAATGGTTGTCATTAAATTATAATCAACCCAAATACCACCCATTGTGTAATGTACCGCAGGATAAATCATCATTGGTGTTTCATATGGATTTTGATCTATGATTTTTTCATACATCTGGAATAAATTTCCATATTTTTCTTTTACAATTTCTTGTCCTAATTCTTTAATTTTTGCTGCTGATGGATTTGAAATGTTATGAATCTTAGCTTGCACTTTTCCATAACGTTCAAAAGCTGCTGCAAAATCTAAATACACTGCTTCACCAGTTGCATTTACACCATAACCCGCATCACAACGCTCTTTTGCTGCTCTAGATGCAACATCACGTGGAACTAAATTACCAAAAGCAGGATAACGTCTTTCTAAGAAATAATCTCTTTGATCTTCTGTTAAATCTTTAGGTTTCTTTGTTCCTTCTTTAATTGCTTTTACATCCTCTAAATTCTTTGGTACCCAAATACGACCATCATTACGCAAAGACTCAGACATCAAGGTTAATTTAGACTGATAATCTCCAGAACGAGGAATACATGTTGGGTGAATTTGTGTATAACAAGG
>JANQTQ010000119.1 GCA_030731625.1 Polaribacter sp.
TAAAACAACTGTTACTCCCAAAAAAAAGAGGAAAGCTTTTAAACTTTCCTCTTTTAATCTTTATAAATTAAGTGTTGATTATCTAAAAATAATTTTAGATGTTCCGTAATTCACTTGAGTGCTATTTACTTTTAAGAATAAAACGCCTGGTTTTACTTTTACATTAAAATCAATTTCATTTTTACCAGTTGTTAATTGAACATCAGAAACGTAGATTTCTTTTCCAGTAACATCGAATAAAGAAACAATTGCTTTTGAATTTAATATACTAAACATTTATACTTCTGATGAAGTAGTATCATCTAAAATATCTTTTATCGAAGTATGCTTTGCTACATCATCAGCCATAAAGTCTTTTGCAAACTACCTATTCCTTCCCTTTTCTGATGGATACAAACTTGGCAAAGCATCACTTTGCACCACTGTTTTGGTATCAATATTTAATGCTGAAATTTTACCTTTAAAAGCAGCACCTGTGTCCACATTCCAAACATTGGCTACATTCATTGGCAAAGGCTCATTGTAGTTTGTTGTTGGGGTATGACCAATATAAATTTCTTTATAATGTTGTATTCTTTTGGGATAAAACAAAGAACCCTTTTCAATATTTTGATCCATTGCTAACAACATTTCCCACAAAGATCTATCGTAATAAAAAAGTTCTTGAAAATACTCTTTTTCTACACCGTGTAAAGAGGTAAAACCTGCATGTACAAACAATCTATTTTCGTTATCGATGTAATATAAAGGCAAATTTTCAAAAAAAGTAAGATGTTGTTTTTTTTCATCCGAAGAAAAGCTTTGGTAACTTTCCATGGTTTCTTTACCTCCGTGCATAAACCAAGACGGATGTACATCCTTAGCATCTTTTAACCAATTTTGACACCACACATCATGGTTTCCTTTGATAAAAATACAGTTAATTTTTTCTGATAGATTCATCAAAAACGCTACGACTTGGGCAGATTCACTCCAACCATCTACATAATCGCCCATAAAAATTAGTGTATCCTCTTCTGTAACTTCTAACTTATTTAAAACCTGAAGTAAGGCTTTTAATCCGCCATGAATATCGCCAATTGCGTAGGTGCTCATTTTAATTCTGTTTGATGCAAAACTAATAGATTATCTAGAAATAGAAAGGATTTGCCTATTAAAAATATTGACCAATACCAAAAACGAAGCCTCCTTTTGAATTGTTTTGATTCTGATTTAGTCTAAAACCATAATCGACTCTAAAAGTAGCATTGTATATTTTTTTACTGATAAAACGCAATCCAAAACCCGAATATATATGTATATTTTCGTTTTTTATAAAGTCGTTTATTGCTCCTCCAGGATTTCTCCAAGAACCAAAATCGGTAAACATATTTGTTTGAATTGTAATCCAATTTTGGTCGTAAACGGTGTGTCTGTATTCTGTATTCCACACAACACTTCCTGTACCTCTATCCACTAAAATACCTACTCCGCGTAAATTGATATTGTTATCTAAAGCAAAAGGCGCAAAAGGTGTTTTTTCGTTAGATGACAAACCAATTCTTAAACGGCTTGCTAAATTTCCATTTTCATTGATTCTTTTAAAATAAAGAAAATCATTCCAAAAAATGTAAAATTCGTTCTGAAAATCATTTTCTGTAAGGACATATTGTGCGTAAAGCACACTTTTAAATCCGCTTATATATTGATAAAAATAATCTAAATCGTCATACGTATACACTAGTTTTAATAGTGTTTTATTTAAATTTAAAGATTTAGGAATTGAAGAATCTGTGACGCCAGATAAATACTGATATTTCTCTTTGAAAAAATTAAACCCAAATTGAATTTGATTTTTAAAATCGATTTGATGCAAGCCTAAAACTTCAAAAGAAATGTTGTTATACAAATAATTTGCAGCAGCATTTTCAAAATAAAGAGGCTCTTCGCTTTTCCAGTTCTGATGATTTACAACCATACCCCATTTAGAAGAAAACAAATTTGGTGCTCTAAAATTTAGCGCGTAAGAATCAAATCCGTTGTTTTGGTAAAATCCGCCAAAGGTGATATTTCTACCTAAAAAATTATAATCATACAACCCTAACTTGTAGGCAAATTGCTTGTTTGTGGTCGTCCAAAAATTTATCTCTGGAGTAATGGTTATGTTTTCTTCGACTGTAAATAAAACGCTGTATGAATTAGATTCAGTGCTCAAAACTTGATAATTAGCATTGCTAATTGCTGGCAATCTTTTTAACAGAATAACATCTTGTTCAACTAAAAGAGAATCTAAAACCTGACCTTTTTGAGTACTTAAAATATTCTTTAAAAAAGCAACCTTAGTCTTTTTCGCTCCATTAATCACCACCTCTAAAACAGTTTTTTCTTGCGAAAAAAAGGCTGAAGACATTAAAAAAAAGCACAACGAAAAGACCCAATTTTTAAGTTTCATTAGTTAGCTACAAATGATTTCTCTATCACCAAATTTACCCAATTATCTTCACTTACCGCCATTAAAGTAAAAATATAGGTAGTATCTAAAACTAAATCTGCAGGTGTTGCCGTATTAATATTTAAAACAACATTGCTTACATTATTATACTGAAAATAAGCATCATAAGTGTATGTACCCGACATAAAATCTGCATCAGCATCAGCAATTACTTGAAAATAAATGGCATTATCTGTAATTCCAAAATCAGACCATGAAAACTTAGGTTTTAAAGTTTCTGGGTATTCTATAGAAACTTCCTCTTTCCAAGTTGTTGGATTTGTTGCATTTTTTAACCGAATAGGATTTGATTTGTGTAATTTTCCGTCTGTCAAAAACGTAACAATACACCAAGATTCTGTGGCACTAGATCTAGAAAACATACTTAATTTACCACCAAATACATCCGTTTCTGATAAAATTTCTCTTCTATAATTTGTAAAATCATTTTCATCAACACCATCAATTCCATCGGTTTCATAATAACGAACTTGAGAAGCGCCAGCAACTGGATAGTAAAAAATGTACGATAACGCTAAATTTGCGTCTGCATTTGCAGCACAGGCAATAACTTCGTCTAATTCTCTATTAGAATTTGCATCTATGTATTCTTGTAAATTTCTTGGAGTTGTTATATCACTATCCTCCGAACAAGAAAAAAAGGAAATGGAACAGCAAATAAATAATAGAAAACGGATCTGTTTCATAAATATATTTAGATTTTAAAAGTCATTATTGGTAAGGTAGAATGGTTTGTAATGTCTTCTGAAATACTTCCAGAAAAAACATGCGATAATCCTTTTCTACCATGTGTAGCCATCACAATTAAATCTGCTCCAACTGCATTCGAGAAATTTAAAATACCGTGTTCTATATATCTTGAGCACACCAAATTAACATTAGACAATCTATCTGTATTACCTTCTGCCGTCATTAAAAAATTATTTACTAAAGCATCCATTTCTGGGGTTGTTTTAAATTTTTCGCTTGGCAAGTTCACATACAACAGATGGATTTTTGCATTTAAAAATGCTAAAAAAGTTAATATCTTTTTAAATACGGGTATCGATTCTTGAGAAAAATCGGTAGCAAAAACAACATCAGAAAAATTTACATCATTGAGCTCATTTTTAATAACCAACACAGGAGTTTCTGCATATCTAATAACTTTTTCTGTATTGGAACCTGTAAAAAACTCTTTTAAACCAGATGCACCATGAGATCCCATAATAACTAAATCGGCATGTACCTCTTGAGCAATTGCATTTATTTCACTAAACACTTTGTAATGTTTAATAATAGGAATCACTTTTATACCTTCTAAATAGTCTTTTTGTAAAAATTTTTTAAAACGATCTTCTGCTAATTTTAAAAAGAAAACTGCCTTCTCTTGACTAAATTCTGCACTTTGAGACAAATTTACCTCCTGAATATCTAACATATGCAATGCATAGATTTCTGTTGCTTGCTTTTTTGCAAAAAATGCGGCTGCTTTTAAAGCGTTTTCTGAATGATCTGAGAAATCTATAGGGACAATAATTTTTTTCATATTGATATAATTAATTTTTCTGATACAAATTTAACTAGATTTAATTAGGTAATATACGACTTTTATCATATTTAAAAAATGAGTTATTCTGCGTATAATTTTCTAAGTATTTCTTCTGCTGGTTTATTTTGTGGTGTAAATCTATTATCGGTTAAACCGCCTACTCCATTATGTTTGTGAAACCATTTCCAAATAAAACCGCCTGCAAACCATTCTTCTTTCCAAAACATCTTGTGTATTACTTGTAAACCATTTATTTGTGCTTGTAAATTTACATTGCCTTCAAATCGATCTACAAACCACGGCTGTTTTGCATTATAATCTACACTTCTGTAACCGAATTCTGTAAACAAAATTGGTTTCTTATATTGTTTTTGAACGCTCATCATTTCTTCTTTATGAGGTTTCCATCCAATTTCTAATTCTTCTACGGTAGGTGTTTTTTGATCACTTAAAGGAAAATAAGCATCGATACCAATATAATCTAAATCAGCTAAAAAAGGCACTCGTTTGTATTCGTCCCAATTTGCTGCGTAGGTTAGTTTTCCTTTGTAAATTTTTCTAATTTCTAGAATTAGTTGATGCCAATATTGCGGTCTATTTAAAATAAACTTTTCTAATTCTGTGCCGATACAAAAGATATCTGCATTCATTTCTTGCGCCGCTTTTGCGTAGGTTAAAATAAATTCTGAATACGATTTCTCTAAAATTTGCCATTGCGCTTCGGTTTGCATCTCTATTAAACCGGTAAACTCTCCGCGCCAAACCCAAATTTGAGGTTTCACCATTATTTTAACATTCTTTTTTTGAAACTCTTTGGCATATTGCAACAAGCCATTTTTAGTTTCTCCAAACCATTCTCTACCTGTGTTAAATCTAATTTCTGGAGACGCCAACTCTTTTATAGAACCAAACGGCATCAATGAAACAAAGTTAGTATGTACTTTTAAAGCAGGATTAATGTGAGTTGAATCTATTTTATCTCTAGACGCCACAAAACTTAAACCATTAATTTTTGTGGTTTGACTTTTACAAGAAACCTGTAAAAAGATAAGGATTAAAAAAAGGAATTTTGTTGCTTTCATAATCCTCCCAAAATAGTACTTTTTACTAAAACAACGCTCTTAAACCAATGTTAAAACTTTGCCCCAACCCTGTATCGTTTCCTCTTACAAATTTACTGTACAAAATTTCTAAATTTAAGGTCTGGTTTAGCTGATATTTCCCTCCAAAACCTACGGATGTAAAATCTTGTGTAAAATCCCCAAAACGTTGATAATGTTGCACAAAACCTAAAATTGTTGATGAATCTGACGGAAAATAACTCATAAAAACACCAGGTGCAAACACAATCGTTTTGTTTGCAAAACTAGCTTCATCACCAAAATTATACTCGGTATTTAACTCTGTAAATAGTTGCCAATCTCCACTTGGCAAAGTATAATCGTAGAAAAAACGATTCTGAAATGTATATGCTGTTTGATCTAAATAAACGCCATTTATATCTGATTCTTCATCAATAATTGGAATATGAAAAGCACTTTGAATAGAGAAACTGCCAACACTTTCAATAGGTTGCCATTTTAAAGCGGGCGCAAAAGAAGACAATCCGTTTCTTGAATTTACATCATCATTAAAACCAAAAACCGAAGTAGCATTTTCTCCGTTTTTAGTGTTAGATCTGTATTCTAACAACAATCCAATATTCAATCTATTGTTATCAGAAATTCCTGTAAAAATATCTAGTGTTGATGTAAAATAATTTTCTCGTAATTTATCAGCCTTTACACCACTATAATTGCCTTTTGTTTCTGTATACAAGTTGTTAAAAAACTTAACATCCCATTGCCCTTTGTCTAATAATTTAGACGGTGTATAGGTTTGAATATTACTTTTAGAATTTTCATTCTCTTGCGCAAAAGCATTACAACTAAAAGCAACGATTGCAATCGATACAATTTTTAAAAATCTATTTTTCATTTTTTCTTGATATTATTGTTTAACTGATAAATAACTACAGCTTAAGTCTTTTTGATTTTTAAATACTTACATTTTAAAATTACACTTTTTTTTATTTATAATTATTCTAAATTACATTTCCGCTTTAAGTTCTTAACTTTATCTTCGACTCAAATGCAAGAATCAATCAACTATGGAACATATTGTTATTATTGGAAATGGAATTTCTGGAGTTACGGCTGCTAGACACATTAGAAAGAATTCTGATAAAAAAATCACCCTTGTTTCTGCAGAAACAAAATACTTTTTTTCTAGAACAGCGCTCATGTATGTATATATGGGGCACATGAAATTTGAACATACGCAACCTTACGAAAATTGGTTTTGGGATAAAAACCGAATCGATTTAAAAGAAGGTTTTGTTAACAACATAAATACAGATGAAAAAAAGTTGATTTTTGCGGATGCTTCAACTTTAAATTATGACAAACTAATTATTGCCACCGGCTCTAAACCCAATAAATTTGGATGGAAAGGCCAAGATTTAGAAGGCGTTTTAGGTATGTATCACAAACAAGATTTAGAGAATTTAGAAAAACATGCACCAAATAACGAAGTTTGTAAAAGAGCTGTAATTGTTGGTGGCGGATTGATAGGAATTGAATTGGCAGAAATGCTAAGAAGTAGAAAAATTCCGGTTACTTTTTTAGTACGTGAAACGAGTTTTTGGAACGGAGTTTTACCTGCACAAGAATCAGAAATGATTAACAAGCACATTAAAGAACATCATATAGATTTGCGTTTAAGCACCAATTTAAGAGAGATAAAATCTGATGAAAATGGTAAGGTAAAATCGATTGTTATTGACGAAACTGGCGAAGAAATTGAGTGTAATGTGGTTGGTTTAACAGCCGGAGTTACGCCAAATATCGACTTTATAAAAACTTCAAAAATTAACACCAAAAGAGGCGTTTTAGTCAATCGTTTTTTAGAAACAAATATTGCTGATGTTTTTGCGATTGGCGATTGTGCAGAACAACACGAAGCTATTGGACAACGTAGAACTATTGAAGCAGTTTGGTACACAGGCAGAATGATGGGAGAAACCGTTGCGCAAACTATTTGCGGTAACAAAACCGAATACAAACCAGGACATTGGTTTAATTCTGCTAAGTTTTTAGATATAGAATATCAAACCTATGGTTGGGTTTTTAGCGAACGAACCAAGCAAGAAAACGAATCGTATTTTCAATGGCAACATCCAACAAAAAATACTTGCATTACCATTTCTTATAATGCAGCTTCTAGACAATTTTTAGGGATAAATACCTTCGGAATAAGAATGCGTCATGAAATTTTTGACAAATGGCTATCAGAAAATAAATCGATAGAACATGTTTTAGAATTTTTATCGGATGCAAATTTTGATCCTGAATTTTACAAACTCCATGAATCTGAAATTGTAGCAAAATTTAATCAAGAAAACAACACAAACATCAACTTACAAAAGAAAAGTTGGAAACGAATTTTTACCAAAGCATAATCTCTATATGAAATTTATAAAAAACACAGGTTTAGTACTCTTTATTATAGGGTTATCAATTTTTACAGGATCCGTTTTTTCGGGTTCTTTTAACCTAACGCAACAAGAATTAGATACTTTTATTGCTGATAAAGGATATAAAAGTGAAATCATAAAAGAAGAACTTACCGAAGCGCTTGTTACAACAGAACCCATAAACATCTTTGAATTTTCAAGCAAAGTAACAGCAGCTTTTGAAACATCAAACGCATATTATGATGCCCAAATTAAAAAATATGACGCCGCAAAAAACTGGACTAAAAAAAGCGAGCAATTCACCTATAAAATCTTTGGAAAACCGCATTCTTTAAGTTACGAATTAGCTAAAAAAGCGGGCAAAGGATTTACAAAAGAAAATCCGGGTCTTTCTTGGCTTTTAACTTTTGGATTGGGAATTATAGGAGCGCTGTTATTTATAATTCCGAATCTTATTTTATTAGGAAAACCGGGCATAAAAAATGACGGAATTTTCCTAGAATCTGCCACAAATCGCGGTTGGATAGCTTGGTTGGTGCTTATTTATCTCGTTACTTTTTATTTGGTATTGTATTTTATGCCAGATTATGTAGTGAATTGGACTTTTATTTTTGATCCGATTAGCAACTTTTTAAACGGTGGTGATGCAAGTCAATGGTTTGTGTACGGGTTTTTATATTGTACAATTATGTTGGTGATGGGTGCAAGAATGTACATTAAATACAGACATAATAAATATCAAATAGTAAGAACAACTTCTGTTTTATTTTTTCAAATTGTCTTTGCTTTTTTAATTCCAGAAATCATGACCAGTTTAAATATGCCTGGATACGATTTTAAAAGCGCGTTTCCTTTAGACTATGATTTTTTCTTTGAATGGAACATAGCAAGTTTAAAAAATAGCGGCGGCATAGGAATTTTCATTTTAGTTTGGGGAATTATTTTAACCTTAGTAATTGTACCAGTAATGGTGTATTTCTTTGGTAAACGATGGTATTGTTCTTGGGTTTGTGGCTGTGGCGGTTTGGCAGAAACTTTAGGAGATCCTTACAGACAAAATTCAGACAAATCTTTATTTTCATGGAAACTAGAAAGATGGATCATTCATAGTGTATTATTATTTTCTTTGCTGATGACCATTGTAACATTGTATTGCTACTTTTCTGGAACAAGTTCTTTTCTTGGGATAAAATCTCAATGGATAAAAGACACGTATAGCTTTTTAATTGGTGCTTGGTTTGCGGGTGTAATAGGTACAGGATTTTATCCAATTTTTGGAAACAGAGTTTGGTGTCGTTTTGGTTGTCCGTTAGCTGCCTATTTAGGATTTGTGCAGCGTTTTAAATCAAGATTTAGAATTACCACAAATGGTGGTCAATGTATTTCTTGCGGAAACTGTTCTACATATTGTGAGCAAGGAATTGATGTACGAGCGTATGCACAAAAAGGAGAAAACATTGTACGTTCTAGTTGTGTAGGTTGTGGTATCTGTTCTGCAGTTTGTCCGAGAGGCGTTTTAAAGCTAGAAAATGGCCCAGAAGAAGGCAGAATAAACCCTACAGAAATTTTATTGGGAAATGATGTTAATTTAATTGATTTATTAAATAAAAAATAACAAAATATCCAAATTTTACAGTTTATTTGCACTCCATTAAAAAATAGAATTTTAATATCATAATAGTTAGTAAATGAAACACTTAATTTTTACACTTTTATTCTTATCAAGCGTTGCTATTTCTGCTCAAAAAGAATATGTGAAAGAGTTTTATCCAAACGGAAATATAAAGCAAGAAGGTTGGGTTTTAAAGGATCTAAAAACGAATCATTGGAAATTTTATTACGAAAATGGTAATTTAAAAAAACAAGGTAATTTTGTTGGCAATTTAGAAACAAAATATTGGTATTTTTACACCCAGAATTTAACCAAAGAAAAAGAAGGTTTTTATAAAAGTGGTAAAAAAACAAATTGGTGGTTGTTTTACAATTCAAAGGGGCAAATTCATTACAAGTGCCAACTAGAAAATAATAAAAAAAACGGGTACTGTTTAGTATATCAAAATACAAAGTTAATAAAAGCGTCTAAGTACGAAGAAGGAAAAAAAATAAAAGAATGGCGTGATTTTTATTCATTTAAAAGAGAGAATAACCTGAGTGATTTACGATAAAAAACCAATCATTAAAGTAATTATTCCTGCTTACAATGAAGAAAATTCAATTGCAAAAGTTATTAATGACATTCCTAAATATGTAACTGAAATTATTGTTATCAGCAATAATTCTACAGATAACACAGAAATAAATGCCAAAAATGCTGGCGCAACAGTTTTAAAGGAAACTAAAAAAGGATATGGTTACGCTTGTTTAAAAGGGATGGATCACATTTCGAAACAAGAAATAAAACCAGCAATTGTTGTTTTTTTAGACGGAGATTATTCTGATTATCCAGAACAACTTACGGAGCTAATTAAACCAATTTTAGAGGATAATATAGACCTTGTTATTGGCGCAAGAGTTAAAGAATTAAGAGAAAAAGGTGCTGTTACACCTCAACAAATCTTTGGAAACTGGCTGGCTACCTTCTTAATGAGGGTGATTTTTAAAGCTAAATTTACAGATTTAGGCCCTTTTAGGGCTATAAAATACAACAAGTTATTAACATTAAAAATGCAAGATAAAACCTACGGCTGGACAGTAGAAATGCAGTTAAAAGCATTGAAGCAAAACCTTTCTTACACAGAAGTTTCTATGAAATATAGAAACAGAATTGGTGTTTCAAAAGTGTCAGGTACAATAAAAGGTAGTATATTTGCAGGAATTAAAATTTTAGGTTGGATTTTTAAATACAGTTTTAAATAATGCTTTTAGAATATACTATTATTGTCATCTATTCTGTGTCCTTGTTGCTTATATTTATGTATGCAATAGCACAATTAAATTTACTTATAAATTATTTAAGTTTTAAAAAGAAAGAAGATAAATCAATTAAGTTTGATTTTTCAAACCCTGATGAAATTCCTTACGTTACTATTCAACTGCCCGTTTATAACGAGTTGTATGTAATGAAACGTTTGTTGAAAAACATCGGAAAAATAGAATACCCAAAAGACAAATTAGAAATACAAGTTTTAGATGATTCTACTGACGAGTCTGTAGAAGAAACAGCTAAATACGTAGAAAAAGTTAGAGAACTTGGCATAGACATTCAACACATTAGAAGAACAAATAGACAAGGTTTTAAAGCTGGTGCTTTAAAAGAAGGTTTAAAAACATCTAAAGGTGAATTTGTTGCCATTTTTGATGCCGATTTTTTACCAGAACCAAATTGGTTGTATGAAACTGTTCCTTATTTTAAAGACCCTGAAATAGGTGTTGTTCAAACAAAATGGAGCCATATTAACAAAGATTATTCTACGCTTACAAAAATTCAAGCTTTTATGCTAGATGCACATTTTACCTTAGAGCAAGTGGGTAGAAACAGCAAAGGGCATTTTATCAACTTTAATGGTACAGCTGGTATTTGGCGTAAAGAATGCATCTACGACGCTGGTAACTGGGAAGGAGACACCCTTACAGAAGACATCGATCTAAGCTATAGAGCACAACTTAAAAATTGGAAATTCAAATATTTAGAAAACATTGAAACTCCTGCAGAATTACCTGTAGTAATTAGTGCTGCAAGAACACAACAATTTAGATGGAATAAAGGTGGTGCTGAGAATTTTCAAAAAAGCGCTAAAAAAATTATAACTAGCAAAAATATTTCTGTAAAAACAAAAATTCACGGGTTGTTACATTTGTTAAATAGCTCTATGTTTATTTGTATTTTTTTAGTTGCCGTGTTGAGTATACCAATGCTTTACATTAAAAATGAATACGCGCATTTAAGAAGTTACTTTTATGTAATGAGCTTTTTTGTAGTAAGTTCTATCATATTTTTTGTTTGCTATTGGCATATGTATAAAAACATTCATGGCAAAGGTTTTATAAATTTCATAAAATATATTGGTGCTTTCTTTACCTTTTTTACCGTAGCAATGGGTTTTTCTTTGCACAATACAATTGCAGTAATAGAAGGTCATTTTGGCAAGAAAAGTGAATTTGTTAGAACTCCTAAATTCAATATTAAAAACCTAAAAGATGGTTGGAAGAATAACAAATACATCAGAAAAAGACCTTCTTTCTATGTTATTTTAGAAGGTTTATTAGCTATTTATTTTGCTTTTGGAATGTACAGTGCATTTATAGTTGGTGATCAAGGTGGAGATTTTGGACTTTTTCCTTTCCATTTGATGCTTTTTATAGGATTCGCTTATGTATTTTTTAAATCGGTATTCTCTAAAGCTTAATGTCCTTTTTTTCAAAATTTAAAAATGTATTATTAATTTTAATAAGTACACTTCTTTATTTTGCATTTGCGTATTTTTTAGAAAGAACCGAATTTAGTAAACTATTATTTTTGTGGTTTTCTTTATTTGGATGTTTTTATCTATTACTTAAAACTAACCAAATTTCTTTCCAAAATCTAGTAGGTATTTCTATACTTTTTAGATTGATTTTTCTGTTTTCCATTCCAAATTTATCACAAGATTTTTATAGATTTATTTGGGATGGAAGAATGATTCTTCAGGGATTTAACCCCTATGTATCCTTACCAGAAACATTTATTCAACAAGGACTTTCTCCAATTTTTGAAGCATCAGAATTGTATATTGGAATGGGCGAATTAAACGGAAGTCATTACACAAACTACCCACCATTAAATCAATTATGTTTTTTAATTGCTGCCTTATTTTCTAGCAAAAGTATATTTGGATCTGTAATTGTTTTAAGATTGATCATCATCTTTGCAGATATTGGGATTCTCTATTTTGGAAAAAAACTATTACAAAACCTAAACCATCCTGTTAAAAATATTTTTTGGTATATTTTAAATCCTTTTATTATCATTGAACTTACCGGAAACTTACATTTTGAATCGGTAATGCTTTTCTTTTTAATTTGGGCATTATACAATTTACAACAACAACGATGGAAATTTGCCGCAATTTTAATTGCCTGTTCAGTATCTATAAAATTAATTCCTTTATTATTTTTGCCTTTGTTTTATCAATGGTTTGTAAAAAAAACAATCAACACAGCACAAATTGAGGTTTCTATTTCATTTAAAGAAAAAACATTAGCTTTCCTAAAAAACCATGTTCCTTCTTTTACAAGTCTGTCAAAATTAGCTGCTTTTTATCTCATAATACTATCTACAACCCTCTTATTTTTTCTACCATTTTACTCATCAGAATTACTATCAAACTACACACGGTCTGTTGGTTTATGGTTTAAAACTTTTGAATACAATGCAAGCTTTTATTATCTATTTAGAGAAATTGGATACCTTTTTAGAGGCTACAATGAAATTGCCATCATTGGGAAAATCACTCCTATTTTAACGATTCTTTTTTTACTAATTATTACTTTTTTCAGAAAAAACAAATCAGAAATTCAATTGATAACAGCTCTTTTATTTGGATTGTGTTTTTACTACTTTACAGCAACGACCGTTCATCCATGGTATCTGGCAACTCCTATTATTTTGTCAGTTTTTACCAAATATAAATTTCCAATAATTTGGAGTTTCGTTATTATTTTAAGTTATCAAGCGTATTCTAATAATCCCTGGGAAGAAAATTTATGGTTTGTAGCAATTGAGTATATTACTGTATTTTCACTCTTAATTTATGAAATAAAAAGAGTAACAGTTAAAAATCTGATAAATTAATAATTTATTAAAATAGGAGTGGTATTATTTTTATATATTAGTGCCTAATTTTGTTTACATGAAGAAGATTACGATAAAAGATATTGCAAAAGAATTTAAAGTTTCCATTTCTACTGTTTCTAAAGCATTGAATGACAGCTATGAAATAAGCGAAGCTACGAAATCGAAAATTCAAAAATACGCAAAAGAGAATAACTACAAACCTAACTTTAATGCTTTAAGCTTAAAGAATAGAAGCACAAAAACTATTGGAATTATAATTCCTACAATGCTAAAATATTTCTTTGCGCAAGTTTTTAAAGGAATCGAAAAAACAGCATTAGAAAGAGGTTATAAAGTAATTGCCTGTATTTCTAATGAATCTTACAATAAAGAAGTTGAAATTATAGAAATGTTATCTAATGGTAGCATTGACGGTTTTATTGTTTCGTTAGCAAAAGAAACAGAATTAAAAGGTGATTTTAAGCATTTGCAAGAAGCAATAAATAATGATACACCTATTGTAATGTTTGATAGAGTTGCACAAACTTTGGCATGCGATAAAGTAATTACAGACGATTTTAATGGTGCACAAAATACGGTAGCAACCTTGTACAAAAGTGGTCATAAGAAAATTGCTTTTGTTTCTACCATGAGTGATTTTCATATTGGAGAACAGCGATTTTTAGGGTATAAAAAAGGATTAGAAAGTGTTGGTTTACCTTACGATGAAAATTTAGTGATTAATATATTTGAAAGAGATTATAAAAAATACGAATCTATTTTACTCCCTTTTCTACAAAACAACAAAATAGACAGCATTATTACAACGGGTGAGTCTGCTGCAATTGCGGCCATGAAAGCGGGTTTAAAATCGGGACTAGAAATACCTAAAGATTTTTCTGTAATTGCATTTTCTAACGGAATTTTAGCAAGACACTCAAGCCCTAAAATGACGACTATTAGTCAGCATGGAGAGCAAATGGGAGAAACTGCTGCTAAAATTTTAATTGATAAATTAGAGAAAAAACATACAGAAATAGTTACAAAAGTGATCACTACAGATTTGGTAATTAGGGATTCTACGAGATAAAAATGAATGATTTTTCTAAAGTAAAATTAGTAGTTTCTGATATGGATGGTACGTTACTAAACTCAAAAGGTGAAGTAAGCAACCAATTTTTTACGCTTTTTAAAGAACTTCAAAAACGCAACATTTATTTTTGTGCGGCAAGTGGAAGACAACATAATAGTATTGTACATAAATTAGATCCTATAAAAAACGATATTCATGTCATTGCAGAAAATGGCGCCATTGCTAAAAAAAGAGATGAAATTCTTTTACTAAATTCTTTAGCATCAGAAAAAATTACGAAGGTTATTCCTATTTTAAGAACTATTAAAAACGTAAATATTGTTTTGTGTTCACAAAATTCTGCGTTTATAGAAAGTAAAGATTCGCACTTTATAGCGATGTTTCAAGAATATTATAGCAGTTTTCAAATTGTAGAAGATTTAATGGAAATTGCTAAAACCACCCCTGTTTTAAAAATTGCCATCCACCATTTTGATTCTTCTGAAGAATTTATTTATCCAGTAATAAAAAATTTAAAAGATGATTTTTTGATAAAAATTTCTGGACAACATTGGCTAGATATTTCTGATGAAAAAGCAAACAAGGGAAATGCTTTAAGAGAAGTTCAGAAGCTTTTAAAGGTTACCAAAGAAGAAACCATGGTTTTTGGCGATTATCATAACGACATCGAAATGATGCAAGAAGCCCACTTTAGCTTTGCCATGAAAAACGCACACAAAGACATTAAAAAGCTTGCAAATTACAAAACAGAAAGCAATGATAATTTTGGAGTTGAAGCTGTTTTAGAGCAATTGATTAAAAGTAAAAACTAAATCCCAAAAGCAGTAAGTACTAAATTTCTAGCACCTCCGTAATTTCTGTGTTCACATAAATAAATTCCTTGCCAAGTTCCTAAATTTAATTTTCCGTTTGTAATTGGTATTTCTACAGAACTACCTAATAAAGAAGATTTTATATGTGCAGGCATATCATCACTACCCTCATAGGTATGAATATAATAAGGCTCATTTTCAGCAACCATTTTATTAAAATGACTTTCAAAATCAACTCTAACCGTTGGATCTGCGTTTTCATTAATAGTTAAACTTGCAGAAGTATGTTTTATAAACACTTTTAAGAAACCTTTTGTGATTTTTCTATAGACAGGAAACTCATGTTTTATAATTTCGGTAATTAAGTGAAAACCTCTACTAAATGGTTTTAATTGTATCTCTTTTTGTTCAAAAATCATAATATATCATCAAAAGAAACCGTGCTTTGTCTTTCTCTATTTACATGTAATTTGGTTACATCTGGTCTCGAATAATGTCCAACACAATCAAAATTTTGACGTTCTTCTAACACTCTATTAAAATCTAAGGTTTCTATAATTAATCCTTCTCTATGCAAAACTGGTGCTACTAACCATTCACCGTTTGGAGAAGCAATACAAGAACCTCCATTTGCTAAAATATCAGGCGCTTTTTCTAGAATTTTGTCTACATGAGGAGTCTCTTTTGGGAAATCTGATTTTGCCATTAAACTAGAAACAGAAATTACAAAAGAACGAGATTCTCTTGCAATAAAACGTGTAATATCTTTGGTATTATAATCACTTCCTGGCCAAACAGCAATATGTAAATTTTCTCCTAAACCATACAAAGCAGTTCTTGGTAAAGGCATCCAATTTTCCCAACAATTTAAACCTCCAACAGTAAATTCTTTTAATGGATGAACTTGTAACCCATTTCCATCTCCAGGAGCCCAAGTTAGGCGTTCATCATACGTTGGCTGCAACTTTCTATGCACAGATTTTATTTCTCCGTCTTGATTTATATACACCAAACTTGCATAAATACTATGTCCGCCTCTATTTTGAGCACGTTCCATAATTCCTAAATAAATAGCAATATGATGTTCTTTTGCCAATTTACAAATGGAATCTAGTTCCCCTTTTTCTATCATAATTGAATTCCGAACATAATGTGCATGGATTTCTTTTTGCGTTTTAGAATCCCATTCTGCACCATTTGTTAACGCAACCCAAAAAGGATAACCTGGCAATAAAGCTTCACCAAAAACAATCAATTCGCAGTTTTCTTTTGCAGCATCAACAATAGATTTTTCAATCTTTTCAATTGTCTTTTCTTTATTTAACCAAACTGGTGAAATTTGTGCTAATGCTACTTTTAGGATGTTATTTTTCATAATATTAAATTAACTCACTGTGAATCTTTGCGAATTCCTCTGTGCAGCTCTGTGAAATAATCCCACAGAGCTGCACAAAGTATTTCACTGAGTTGCACAAAGAAATAGTATTTTAAACCTCAATAGAAACTACCAAACCTTCATTACTTCTTACATTAAAAACGGTTTCATCGTCAAAAATTAAATATTGACCTTTTATGCCCACTAATGTACCAGTAAAAGTAGGCGTTTTTTCTAGGTTTAAACTTTTTGGTTTCTGCGGATATTTTACAACAGGGAAATTTAAATGTGTTTCAACATTATCTTCAATAAAATACTGTTGTACTTCTTCAGGGATAAATTCTTTTAATCGATCTCTCCATTCCATTAAGCTTACATCCTCAATATCATTTTTAAGCATTTTACGCCAATTTGTTTTATCACCCACATACTCTTTTAAAGCAACCTCTGTAATTCCGGCTAAATATCTGTTTGGCACTTCTGCAATTTCTATGGCTTCATGCGCTCCTTGATCAATCCATCTTGTTGGTATTTGTCCTTTTCTGGTTACACCAACTTTCACATTGCTAGAATTTGCCAAATACACAATATGTGGTTGTAATTGTACCGATTTTTCATAGGATAAATCTCGATCTTCAATATCTAAATGAGCCGTACTTAATTCTGGTCTCATGATCCAATCTGCCGCATTTGGAATCTCAAAAAAGCAAGATTGACAAAAACCTTGTCTATAAATTTTCTTCTCTAAATGACAATTTAAACATTCGTACGTAACAAATTTAATCGTTATCTCTTTGTTTAACAACTGATTCATGTTTAAAAAATCTGATTTCATATCTAAATAGTACTGAATTTCTTCTAAATTTTCGGTACTCATTTTTTTTAAAACTCCTTGATATTGCATCCCCAATTTTTAGTATTTTTAACTTTTAACAAACTTACACAAAAAACGTAACTTTATCTATGGCTTTTCCCATTGTAAATTCTATCATTTCTTGGTTTTTAAAAAAACGAGTACATCAAATAGGATTATTTTTAAAATACCCAAATGATGTGCAAGAAGAACTGTTATTAAAATTAATTGCAACTGCAAAGAACACTGAATTCGGAAAAGAAAATGGTTTTTCATCCATCAAAAATTACAAAGATTTTACCCTAAAAGTTCCTATTCAAAAATACGAAAGCATAGAACCTTTAATTGAACGTTGCAGAAAAGGTGAGCAGAATTTATTTTGGCCAACTCATATTAAATGGTTTGCAAAATCAAGCGGAACAACCAATGCGAAAAGTAAATTTATACCTGTTAGTGATGAAGCTTTAGAATATTGCCACATGAAAGCTGGTAAAGATATGTTGTGTTTATATATTAATAACAACGAAGAAACACAGTTATTTACCGGAAAAGCTTTAAAATTGGGTGGTAGCTCTGAAATTTACAAAGACAACAATTCTTATTTTGGCGATTTATCTGCAATTATTACAGAAAACTTACCATTTTGGGCAGATTACAGCTCTGCTCCTAGTCAAGAAGTTGCGTTAATGGCAGAATGGGAAACCAAAATGGAAGCTATTATCAACGAAACAATTCATGAAGATATTACGAGTTTAGTTGGTGTACCAAGTTGGATGCTAGTGCTTTTAAATAGAGTTTTAGAACGAACAGGAAAAGATAACATTTTAGAAGTTTGGCCAAATTTAGAAGTCTATTTTCATGGAGGCGTAAACTTTAATCCTTAT
>JANQTQ010000120.1 GCA_030731625.1 Polaribacter sp.
CCTATTGCAGAAGAAACTGCTGCAGTAACCATATATGCAGTTTGTGAATCATTAAAAAGTCCTTTTATATAATCTGCTGTTCCTGTTACAATTCCAACCGCTGTGGTGAAACATGCTAGCGCAACCAAAACACTTAAAAAGGTAGTTCCGAAACTCCCTAAGGTTTGTGAACTTAATCCAGATAAAACTTCAATTCTAGAAGCATTTTCTAAAAATGTAGCAGAAAATAAAGAACCGCTTAAAATTAACCCTCCGTAAATTAAAAGTAAACAAGTTCCTGCAATGAATCCTGCTTGTCTAATTAATTTTCTTTTGGCTTCAAAAGTAGTGTGACTGCTATAATTTAATGAGATAATTAATACAGCACCAACTACTACTCCACCAATTGCATCAAAGGTTTGATATCCTTCTAAAATACCATCTACAAAAGGCGTTTTAAATGTAGTTGGATTAGAAATTTCTGGCGCATCAATTAACGCGATTACTATAATCATCAATAAAATAACAACAATAATAGGTGTTAAAAACTTACCGATTAAACCAATAACTCTAGACCTATTTATTGCAAAAACAAAAACCAGTACAAAATAAATTACACTTGTTAAAAGTGCTGGCGTTTCAAAAAAGGGTTGTACTGTCATTTCATGAGTAACGGCTGCGGTTCTTGGAGACGGAATTGCAATTGCAATCAAATAAATTAATAGGCAATACACAACACTAAAAAGCGGTGAAACCTTTTTACCAAAATCGTATAAAGTTCCTTGTAATTTTGCGTGTGCAAAGATTGCCAAAATAGGAATCGTTACTGCAGTTAATACAAATCCTAAAACTACAATCCACCAATCAATACCAGATTTTACGCCTAAAAAAGGTGGTAATATTAAATTTCCTGCTCCGAAAAAGAGTGAAAAAAGTGCAAAACCTGCAATCCAAATTTCTTTTGTTTTATTCAAAATTATTTTACTTTTTTAAGATTTAAATCATGAAAATCGAAACTAAAATCTGTAATTGGCGCAATAAATTTCATAGTTGCGCCAGTTGCATTTCCTGTTTCATCAAAAGAAAATTGTACAAAAACATCTGCATCATAACTTCTGTTATTCCATTTTGAAACAAAAGTTGTTTGGTTGTATGGCAGTAATTCACCCACTAAAGTTGATGAACGTTCACATTGTATTTTGTATGTATTTCCATCATGAGAAATTAAAATATTTCCAAACCAATCATCTTTATAGGTTCCTGTAATTTGACTTGGTTTTGGTAAACTCATGTCTTTTTTAGCTACTTCAACTTTGTTATAAACGGCAACTTTTAAACTATCATTATATTGTAAATAATTCGCATTTTTAGTTCCGTAATTTTCAAGCCAATTTCTATCTTCAAAACCTAAATAACTATCTTTAATGGTATTTGTAATGGTGTTAAAAGCACTTCCATTCATTTGATTTGTTAATACTACAATTGCCAAATCTAAATCTGGAATCATGGTAAATTGAGTTACTGTACCTATTAATCCGCCAGTGTGATACACTTGTTTGTAACCACCTTTTACATCCGTTAAAAACCATCCTAAACCATAGCCTCTAAAATTAGAATTATAGCTATCATTTTTACCAACTTTTAACGGAGTTTGCAATTGCCAAAGTTCATGAAACTGTTTTTCGCTTAATAATCGTTTTCCATCATTGGTAACAGCATCATTCATTAAAAAATTTGCCCAAGTTAACATGTCGTTTACGTTGCTTATAATTCCGCCTGCAGCATTTGCAGTTTCACTCCAATCATGCGGAATTTGAATTACTTTTCCGTCTGCTCTGGTATGCGCATCAATACTATTTGCTCTGTTTGTTACTCTGTTGTAAGAAGCTTTACTATTGGTCATTCCAACAGGTTTCATAATTTTAATTTCAATAAATTCTTCCCAAGTTAAACCACTTACACGTTTTAAAACTTCGCCAGCAATAATAAACATGTTGTTATTATATTCAAAATCTGTTCTAAAAATACTTTGTGGTTTTAGGTATTTTACATTGCTGATGACATCTGTTACGGTAAAATCATTTCCTTCTGGTAAAAACATCAAATCACCTGCACCTAAACCTAAACCACTTCTATGTGTAACTAAATCTCTAACCGTAAATTCTTCGGTGATCCAAGCATCATGCATTTGAAATTCAGGAATGTATTTTCGTACTTTATCATCCCAATTTAGTTTGCCTTCATCAATCATCATTGCCAAAGCAAAACAAGTAAAACCTTTACTATTAGAAGCAACACCTACCAAAGTATTATCATTCATGTCTTTTTTATTGGTTAAAGAACGAACGCCATGACCTTTTGCGTAGACTATTTTTCCGTCTTTTAAAATCCCAACAGAAATTCCTGGAACATCAAAGGTTTTTAAGGTTTGCTGAATTAATTTATCAAGTTTTTTCTCGTCAATTTGAGCATTTAAAGATACCGAGAAAACAAAAAGTACTAAAAGTGTAATTTTTTTAAAAAACATAAGATTGATTTTGATTGAAAACGTATCAAATATAGTAAAATACTTTATGATGTTTTCAGTTCTTAAAATAGAATCAAATCTTATATTTGTTTCCATGATTTTGAATTTTAAAAACGCCAACATTTTTTATACTGATGAAGGAAAAGGAACTGCTGTAGTTCTAGTTCATGGGTTTTTAGAAAATGCCACCATGTGGGATGAAATTAAACCAGAATTAATAAAAAGAAACAGAATTATTACTCTTGATTTATTAGGTCATGGGAAATCTGATTGCTTAAGATATGTGCATTCTGTAGATGTATTTGCAGAAACCATAGATGCAATTTTAAAGCATCTAAAAATTAGAAAATATATTTTGGTTGGGCATTCTTTAGGTGGCTATATTTCTTTAGCACTTGCCAAAATAAATCCCTCTAAAATAAAAGGGCTATGTTTATTAAATTCAACTTGTTATGAAGATTCTGAAGAACGAAGAGAATTAAGAACGAGAGCAAATAAAATGGTTCAGAAAAATTTTGAAAATATGGTAAAATTATCTATTTCCAATTTGTTCCATCAAGATAATTTATCAATATATAAAAACGAAATTACCAAAATAAAAGAGGACGCTTTACAAACCTCTTTACAAGGTTATATTGCTGCGCAAGAAGGCATGAAAATTAGACCTGATTCTATTGATTTTTTTAAAGAAAGTACTTTTAAAAAAATGATTGTAATTGGTGAAAATGATCCTGTTTTAAATTATGAAATTTCTATAGAAGAAGCAAAAACCACAAAATCTAAATATGTAGTTTTTCCTGACGGACATATGAGCCATATTGAAAATAAAAATGAGGTAATTGCCGTTTTGAAAGAGTTTATAAGAGGCTGTTAATCTTGATTTTCTACAAAAAAAATGCTAACTTCTTTTAATTTCTGATATAAATCCATATCATTATAATTAGCAACTAATAGGGATTAAAATTCTAACTGATAAATATTTTTTTTTGGGATTGATGTTGATTTGGTGTATTTTTACATCAAAATAGAAAATTATGTCAAGACAAAGTATTTCATTTACAGAACCGAATGATGATTGGTTGAAATCTCAAATTGAAAATAAAGAATATTCAAGTAAAAGTGAATTAGTCAATGATTTGATTAGGCAAGCTAGAAAACAACAAGCTCAGATTGATTGGATTAGTTCCAAATTGGAAAGAGCGGAAAAAAGTGGATTTACTTCAGATTCTAAAGAACAAATTTTAGCTCAGTCAAAATCCTTATTGAATGATTAATTTTAGGTTGAGTAATACAGCAAAAGAAGATTTAATAAGAATACATCATTACGGAATAAAGACATTTGGAGAAAGACTAGCAGATAAATATTTTAATTCTTTTTTTGAGTATTTTGATAGAATATCTCAAAGTCCATATTCATTTGAGTCAATTGAATATATTAAAATAGGATATAGAAAAAGTGTTTGTAGTTCTGACTCGATTTATTTTAGGATAAATGAGAATGATAAAGTTGTTGAGATTATGGCAATAATTGGTCGTCAAGATTTGAAAAATCTATTATAAAAATTACTTTATTCAGTAAATGGAATGTTTCTAAAACAAAAAAAAATTAAATTTAAACATCGGAAAATCACGTTTTCAAACTCGCAACTTTTCATATTCTAAGCCCGTTAAACGAACATTCCAAAAAAAACCCAAATCATAACACTTGCGGTTTTAAAACATATCATTTTTAAATTCTTACTCATTCTTTAAAGCATTCCAACCTTGTGCTTTCAACGCAATTTCTTGTCCGGCTCTTGTTACCAATTGCAAACCTTGATTTTCTGCAGTAACATGACCAATAATAGAAAAATGCGGATTTCCTTTAATCTTTTCAAAATCGGCAATTGGCACAGTAAAAAGAAGTTCGTAATCTTCACCTCCACTTAAAGCCACCATGGTAGAATCTAATTCAAATTCTTCGCAAGCAGAAATTACTTGAGGATCTAAAGGCAATTTTTCTTCATACACCTTACAGCCTACTTTACTTTGTGTACAAATATGAAAAAGCTCAGAAGAAAGTCCGTCAGAAATATCAATCATAGAAGTTGGTTTTACATCCAATTCTT
>JANQTQ010000121.1:0-13594 GCA_030731625.1 Polaribacter sp.
AGGAAGGTATTAAATCTTCTGAAAATAATAATTATTCTAGAGTCTTAGATAAAGAGGATTATAAATTATTACAAATTCATTTTGTAAATCATACAAATATAAGTGCAAAAGGACTGGATTTATCTGGCGAAAGAAAACCAAGAATCATTATTGATACTGGAGAAGGTTCTTAAAATTTTAATATAATATTATTTTTGTCTCTTTTGAAAAAGAAATACTTAATTTTAATTTTCTTTATTTGTTTTTCAAATAAACAAATAAATGCAGCTAGTATAGATAAAAAAGAAACCTTATATTTATTTAAGGTTTCTTTTTTGTCTATAAATCAAAATAACGATTCAATATTTAAAAAAGAATTTTTATTAATTGAACAGCTTTTTAAAGAAAATCAAATTCCAGAATCTCTAGAAAAAGCACTACACCTTTTAAATAAAAATATAAATTCAGAAATTAGATTTGAGACTTTATTTTTAATTGCAGAAATTTATAGACTTTCCAATAGCCATTCTAAGTCTATTTTATACTACAAAAAGGCAAAAGAAGAACTAAAAAGTGTAATCAATTCAGTTTCTAAGGACTTAAAACAAAATAAGTTGAATGAAACACAACAAATAAGAATTGATTTATTATTAGGAAGTGGTTATTTATTCATAAACCAAATAGATTCTGCGAAATTTTATTATAATAATTCTTTGAAGATACAAACGTTAGATACGATGTCATTATCATATCAAGCAAGTGCTTCAAATAATCTTTCAGGAATTTATTTAAGAGATTCTCTGTATGATTTAGCTAAAGAATTTGCATATAAAGCCATTGATTTTCATGAAAAAAGAAATAACAAAATATCCGAAGCAGCTGCAAAGGGAAATCTAGCAAATATTTTTTTAGAACAAAATTATTATAAGGAAGCAAAAGAAACTTATAAAGAAGCTTTAGAATTAATTAAAAATGATAAAAGTGATAGGGCGGAAAGGATAAAAGAGAATTTATATTACAATTTGGCGTATAATCTATATAAATTAAAAGATTACGAAGCTTATGTATATCAAGAACTTTCATATAATATTAAAGACACTCTAAGAGATCGAGAGATAAGAAGTATAATTGAAGAAACGGGTTTTAAGTATAATTTTGATAGAGAAAAAGTTCTTTTAGAAAAAGAACAAGAATTAAAGCTTCTGGAGCAAAAAGATAAAGTAAATACAATCGTAGTTGTTAGCGTTTTAATTCTTATAATTCTTTTATTAATTATCACATATTATATTCTAACGCAAAAAAACTTACAAATTCAACTCACTAAAACAGAGTTACTTCAAACCCAAAATTTAGAAAAATTAAAATCGGACTCTCAAGTAAGAATTTTAAATGCTACTATTGATGGTAAAGAATCTGAAAGAAAGGAAATTGCAGAAACTTTGCACGATAGTGTTAGCGCATTATTGTCTTCTGCAAATTTACATTTGCAAGCTTCCAGAAAGCAGTTTAAAGGCGAAGTCCCTTTAGAGATTGATAAATCACAAAAAATAATTAACGAAGCTTCAGATAAAATTCGAGATTTATCGCATTCTTTAATGTCGTCTGTTTTGTTAAAATTTGGATTAAATTTCGCCATCAAAGATATTGCAGAAAAATATTCAAACTCAGAATTATCTATCGATACTCAAATTAGTCAATTAAGAAGATATGACCAAAATTTTGAAATTAAGACGCATAATATTATTCAAGAATTTGTAAATAATATCTTAAAACATAGTAAAGCAGAAAATGCTTTTATTAAATTAAAAGAATCAGATGGGTCGCTTATTTTAGTAATTTCTGATGATGGTATTGGTTTTAATAAAAAGAAAGCTGTTACTAAAGATGGCTTAGGATTGAATCAAATTGATGCTAGAATAAAAATGATGAAGGGTAAGTTTAAGATTATTACATCTAAAAATAACGGAACAGTTATTAAAGTAGAATTACCAATCCTAGAAAGAGAATTTAATTAACCTCTTTTAGCTAATTCTATAATTTCTAAATTTTTAATTTCTCCATTATCTAAATCAAAACGAAGCATGGTTCTAACAACATGAAAACCATGATTACCCGCTGCACCTGGATTTAAATGCAACAAATTTAGTTTTTTATCAAACTGAACTTTTAAAATATGTGAATGCCCAGAAATGAAGATTTTTGGTGGATTCTTAGTAATTTCTTCTTTAACTCTTATATTATATCTATTGGGATATCCGCCAATATGAGTCATCCAAACAGCCACATTTTCTAATGAAAATTTATTGTCTAAAGGAAATTCTAATCTTGCTTCTGTTCCATCAATATTGCCAAAAACAGCACGTAAAGGTTTTAGTTTTTTAATAGTATCCGTTACAGATAGATCGCCAATATCACCGGCGTGCCAAACTTCATCCGCTTGTTTTACAAACTTTACAATTTGATCATCAATAAAACTGTGTGTATCCGATAATAATAAGATTTTTTTCATCAAAAAAAGTAAGAAAAGTTTAACGACTCTTAAAAAATCAAAAGTACGGATAACAAAATAAATTTCGTAATTTTGATCACTTCAAAAAATACAATTCTTGAGATATTTTATAGAACTTTCTTATAATGGAAAAAAATATCACGGTTGGCAAATTCAACCTGATGCAATTTCAGTACAAGAAAAACTAAATAATGCAATAAGTACTATTTTTCAAGAAGATATTCAGGTTGTTGGCGCAGGAAGAACAGATACAGGAGTTCATGCGTCGCAAATGTTTGCGCACTTTGATATTAAAAAGGATTTAAAAAAGAACATTGTTTTTAAATTAAATTCTATTTTACCAAACGATATTTCTGTACATCAAGTTTTTTTGGTTGATGATGAAAAACATGTTCGATTTGATGCCATTTCTAGAAGTTATGAGTATAAAATTTGGTTGGGTAGAAATCCGTTTTTATTAGATTTTTCTTGGCAAATTCATTCTCAAAATCTCGACGTAAATTTGATGAATGAGGCAGCAAAAATTCTTTTAGAATATACAGATTTTCAAACTTTTTCTAAAGTAAAAACAGATGTATTTACTTTTAATTGCGATGTTACAGAAGCTTTTTGGGAATTAAAAGGAAGCGAATTAACTTTTCACATATCAGCAAATAGATTTCTTAGAAATATGGTGAGAGCCATCGTTGGTACGTTGGTTGATGTTGGTTTGGGTAAAATTTCTATCGCAGATTTTAGAACAATCATAGAAAGTAAGAATAGGGGTAATGCAGGATTGTCTGTACCTGCAAAAGGATTATTTTTAACAAAAATTAAATACTAAATTTTGGCAGAAAAAACAGGAAATGCTTTTGATATGCAAATTTTTTCAAGACTAATGTCTTTTGCAAAACGCTATCGTTTGTATTTTTTTATAGCATCTTCGTCAACAATACTTTTGGCGCTTTTTTCGGTTTTGTCACCTTATATTTTAATAAATACGGTAGACGAATATATTTTATCAAAAGATAAAGTTGGGTTGCTTAATTACACTTTGTTAATGCTAGGTGTTTTAGTAATTGAGGTTTTATTGCAGTTTACATTTATCTATTTCGCAAATTGGGTGGGACAGCATATTATTAGAGATATTAGATCAAAAATATTTAGACATATTTTGCAATTCAAAATGTCTTATTTTGATACAAATTCGGTAGGAAAACTAGTAACGAGAGTTGTTTCTGATATCGAAACAATAGCAGCTTTTTTTAGTAATGGTGTTTTTACAATTTTAAGTGATTTACTTAAAATGCTGGCTATTGCTATTGTAATGCTGTTTTTAAATTGGAAATTAGCATTAATTACCATGTCTATTTTACCAATTTTAGTGTATGCAACAAAACTGTTTCAGGTTGCTATAAAAGCTACATTTCAAGAAGTTAGAAATCAGGTTGCAAATTTAAACACCTTTGTACAAGAACGAGTTACAGGGATGAAAATTGTACAACTTTTTAATCGTGAAGATATTGAATATCAGAATTTTAAAGAAATAAATGATAAGCATAAAAAGGCACACGTTAAAACAATTTGGTACTATTCTGTTTTCTTTCCTATTGCAGAAATTTTATCATCTGTAGGTATCGGATTAATTGTTTGGTTTGGAGGCGGACAAGCCATTCAAAACTCAGGAATTTCTGTAGGTATGATTATGGGTTTTATACAATTTGCGCAAATGTTATTTAGACCTTTACGTCAAATTGCAGATAAATTTAATCAGCTTCAAATGGGAATTGTTGCTGGAGAACGTGTTTTTAAAGTAATTGATACCAATAGCAGTATTGCTAAAAGTGGTGCCGTAAAAGCAGAAAATTTAAAAGGTGATATTAATTTTAAAGATGTTAGGTTTAGTTATATAAAGGATGAAGAAGTTTTAAAAGGAATTTCTTTTGATGTAAAAAGCGGACAAACCGTTGCTATTGTTGGCGCAACAGGAGCAGGGAAATCTACCATTATTAATTTAATAAATCGTTTTTATGAAATTGATAAAGGAACCATTTCTATTGATGGAATTTCTGTTGATGAGTATTCTTTAGAAAGTTTAAGAAATCAAGTGGCTATTGTTTTGCAAGATGTGTTTTTGTTTTCTGATTCTATCTTAAATAACATAACTTTAAAGGATGAAAATATCACCCTACAAGATGTAGAAAAAGCTGCAAAACAAATTGGAATTCACGATTTTATAATGACGCTGCCCGATGGTTATCACTACAATGTAAAAGAAAGAGGAGCCATGTTATCTTCTGGGCAACGACAATTAATTGCGTTTTTAAGGGCTTATGTAAGCAAACCGAGCGTTTTAATTTTAGATGAAGCAACGTCTTCTGTAGATGCGCAAGCAGAACAAATGATTCAATACGCTACGGATACGATTACAAAAGAAAGAACTTCAATAGTAATAGCACATAGATTAGCAACGATTAAACAAGCCGATAAAATTATTGTAATGGATAAAGGTTTGATCGTTGAAGAAGGTACTCATCTGGAATTATTAGAAAGAGAAAATGGCTATTATAAAAATTTATATGACAAACAATTTAGCGTAGATGAAGCTTCTTAAATTTATATTCTTGATTAAAATTTAAAAAAGATTTTACGCTAAATCTTTTTTAAGTTTTTCACTAAGGTCTTCTTGATTTTTGTAAAGTACAAACTCCCCATCTTTTATATAAGAAATTTCGCCCGTTTCTTCGGATACTAATAAACAAACTGCATCTGTTTTTTCGCTTACTCCAATGGCAGATCGGTGTCTTAAACCAAATCTTGCAGGAATTTTTGTACTATCAGAAATTGGTAAAACAACTCTTGTTGCAACAATATAATTATCTCTAATAATCGTAGCTCCGTCGTGTAACGGGCTGTTTTTAAAGAAGATACTTTCTAAGATCACCTCGTTAATTTGGGCGTTCATAGAATCGCCATTATTAATTAAAAAATCTAAACTATTGGTTCTTTCAATAACAATTAAAGCACCAGTTTTGGTTTTTGCCATATTGTTACATGCTTTTAAAATTTTATCGGTATCAATTTCTGATCCAATTTCTGAAGACAAAAACTTTAACTGATTCAAAAAACTTTTTTTATTAGAAAAGTTTGTAGTACCAATCATCAGTAAAAATTTTCTAATTTCTTGCTGAAAAACAATAATCAACGCAATAACTCCACCAGAAAGTAAGTAGCCTAAAATACCACTTAACATTTCCATTTTTAGGGCTTGTGTAATTTGCCAGATGACAAATATTAATGCGATTCCGATTACTATATTGATGGCTACAGTACCTTTTAAAAGTTTGTATACATAATATAATAAGATTGCAACAAGTACAATATCTAAAATATCTAAGAAAGAAAATTCAATAAAATCTAGCATGAAAAAAGATTGATTTTAGGTAAAAGTACTAATAAATTCGGACTGTACAATATCAGTTTTTTATTTCAACATCAGAAAGTAACAACGGGTATTTTTCACGAATTAAATTGATTTTAGATTCTATCAATTTGTCTTTGTTATTCGACTTTTTAAAATCCTCTAATAAGCTAATATAATTTTGATTGTACATTTCTACAGACAACTTATTTCGTAAATGTGTGTAAGCACTATTTAAATGATCAAGCACAGAAATATAGGTTTCGTAATTTGTATTTCTATCGGCATTTATAGAAATTAATGCTTTTGATGGATGATCTGAAGATGTAGCAATTTGTTTGCCTTTACACCAATCACAAGGTTTTTGATTTGAATCTAAACCACCGCCATTGTCAATAAAGTCGATAGCAATTTGTTTTAAATCTTTTAATTGAACAATTTTTTCATCAACTAACAATTCATTATTAAAATTGATGTTTACTTGTAAAATGTTTTTTTCTTTGATATCAATAATATGATTATCAATTGGTTTTTCTGCAATTTTTCTGATAATTCCTGAATCTACATTCATAGTTTTGGTCACTAAAAATAAGATTAATAATAAAAATGCAATGTCTGCCATTGAACCGGCATTAATTTCTGGAGATTCTTTTCTACTCATAATTCCTAGTTTTTAAAAATTAATAAATTTTATTTTTCTCGCTTGATTAAGTCAAGAAGTTTTTAAAGTTTAGGTACGTTGAATATTGGTGTTAACATTTCTTTAACAAAAAGAATGCCAAAAAAAGGAAATATGATTATTGCAAAAAAGAATTAGCTAGTAAACAAGCTTAGCCCTGATTGAACGGCTTGTTTGAGCTCTTTTTTGAGTTTTTACGAAAAAAAAGCGAGTAGTGAAAGCAGGAAATAGCTTCAAAAAAAAATATTATAAAATCTGATTTACAATTTTTACAGCTTCTATAGCTTCTTTTACATCATGAACACGTAAAATAGTTGCGCCGTTTAAAAGTGCAATGGTATTTGCAGAAGTGGTTGCGTTTAACGCTTCTTGCGCAGAAATATCTAAAGTCTTGTACAACATTGATTTACGGGAAATTCCGGCTAAAATAGGAGCGTCTAAACTTTTAAAAAGTGATAAATTTTTAAGGATTTCAAAATTATGATTGATTGTTTTTCCAAATCCGAAACCAACATCGATAATGATATCATTTAGTTTTAATTGATGTAATTTGAAAATCTGTTCTGCAAAAAAACTAATAATTTCTTCAATAACGTCTTTATAAACAGGGTTTTGTTGCATGTTTTGTGGTGTGCCTAGCATGTGCATTAAAATATACGGAACTTGCAAATTAGCAACAGTTTCAAACATTTTTGCATCCATTTTTCCTCCAGAAATATCGTTGATAATTGCTGCGCCAGAATTTATGGTTTCTAGGGCAACTTTACTTCTAAAAGTATCTACTGAAATTATAATTTCAGGAAAATTATTTATCAGTAAATTAATAACAGGAACAATTCTTTGCAGTTCTTCTTCTTCGGAAATATGTTTTGCTCCTGGTCTTGAAGAATATGCGCCAACATCTATAAAAGTTGCACCATCAGAAAGCATTTTTTCTGTTTGATTTAGAATATCAGCTTCGTTTTTATATTTTCCGCCGTCAAAAAAAGAATCTGGCGTAATATTTAAAATTCCCATCACTTTTGGTGATGATAGATCAACTAAATTTCCTTTACAATTTATGGTCATTAACGTACAACTTTATTGATGATAGGACTAATTTCTGGAGCAATATAGTTGTTCATTTTATGCAATAATTCATCCACAGAATTAGCAACCAACAACATATTTCTATTGGTTTGCTTTAAATAACCTTCTTCGACCATTTTATCTAATTGCAATAAAATCGCATCAAAAAAACCATTTACATTTAAAAGTCCGATGGGTTTTTGCTCTATTTGAAGTTGCCCTAAAGTGAGTGCTTCAAACAATTCGTCTAAGGTTCCAAAACCACCAGGAAGCGTAATATAACCATCAATTAATTTGCTCATGATTACTTTTCGTTCACTCATTTTTTTGCAAACAATCATTTCTTCAACGCCTGCATGAACAACTTCTTCTTTTTCTAATAATTTAGGAATTACCCCAATAACTTCGCCATTTTGATCGAGAATTGTGTCTGCAAGAATGCCCATCATTCCTAATTTTCCACCGCCATATACCAAACAGATATTATTGTTTACAAAATAATTACCAAGTTCTATAGCAGCTTGTCTATAAACTGGGTTAAAACCGATACTTGAGCCACAGAAAACAACAATTTTATTCAATTTATTTGGATTTAAAATTCTTTGGTAAAAATAAAAGAAAAGCATTCAGGATTTAGTATTTTTGAGCAAATACTTTTTAACAGGATAAAATGCAAGATACCTCTAAACAATATGATGCTGTAATTGAAGAATGCAGAAGTTTATTTATCAAAAAAATGAGTGATTATGGAAGTGCTTGGCGTATTTTACGTTTGCCTTCTTTAACGGATCAAATTTTTATTAAAGCGCAAAGAACTCGTCAATTACAAGAAAATGAGGTAAGAAAGGTGGATGAAGGCGAAAAGTCTGAGTTTATAGGAATTATCAATTATTCAATTATGGCTTTAATTCAATTGGAATTAGGTGTTGTAGAAAACCCAGATTTAAATACAGAAGAAGCAACCATTTTATACGATAAGCATTCTAAAATTACCAAAGAATTAATGATGAATAAAAATCATGATTATGGTGAGGCTTGGAGAGAAATGCGTGTTTCTTCTTTAACGGATTTGATTTTGCAAAAGTTATTACGTGTAAAACAAATTGAAGATAACAAGGGAAAAACGCTAGTTTCTGAAGGAATTGATGCAAATTATCAAGACATGATTAATTATGCAATTTTTGCGATGATTCATTTAGGGTAAGGAGTTAGAAAATTAAATTTAAAAGAGTTTAAAGTAAGATTGATTTATAGTTTGAATCATATAATCATTAACGAACGTAATAAATGAAAAAATCTAAAATTACAGTAACATTTGTTCTAGTACAAATGGCAAGAATATTAGTTGGCGCTTTATTTATATTTTCTGGCTTTGTAAAATTGGTAGATCCAATAGGTTCTCAATATAAGTTTGAAGAATATTTTTCTGAAGGCGTTTTAAATATGGAATTTTTAATTCCGTATGCATTGCCATTTGCCATCTTTTTAATTATTGGCGAAATAGTTTTAGGAGTAGCACTTTTAGTAGGATGGAAAACAAAGTTTACGGTTAGAAGTTTACTAATAATGATCCTTTTCTTTTTGTTTTTAACTTGGTATTCTGCTTATTATAATAAAGTTACAGATTGTGGTTGTTTTGGAGACGCCATAAAATTAGAGCCTTGGGAAACTTTTTATAAAGATGTGCTATTAACAATACTTATCTTTTTTATAAGTTATAAAATGGATTTTATCAAGCCAATTACCAAAACAAGGTTGCCAGGTAAAATTACATTTATAACATTGGTAATATCATCATTTATAACGTATTACGTTTTGGCTCATTTGCCAATTATAGATTTTAGACCGTACGCAATTGGTAAAAATATTGAAGAAGGAATGCAGTATAAAGATGATGGAAAAATACCGCCAGTACATGATTTTATGCTAGAAGATACTCAAAATGATTTAGCTCCAGAGATTCTAAAAATGGAAAAAGTAATGTTAGTGATTGCTTCTAGTTTAGATAAATCTGATTTAGAAGGTTTTTCTGATATAAAAATCATTGCAGATAAAGCGATAGAAAAAGGCTATAAAGTGTATGGCGCTTCGGCTTCTTTTTCTGATATTATAGAGTTAACAATTAATAAGTTTAATTTGCCTTTCGAGTTTTTGTTTTGTGATGAAACTACTTTAAAAACGATGATTAGAGCAAATCCAGGAATTATTATTTTAAACAAAGGTACCGTTACTCAGAAGAAAAACTGGCATGATGCTGATGGTATAGAATTGTAATTTTTAAAACTAAAGGACTAGTTTTTATTGCGTAGCTTATCTACGTCAGTAAGAGTTAGTCCTTTTTCTTTATTAAAAAATAAATGTTTAGGACTTCCAATAATTTGCGAAGCATAAATACCAGAATGGCCAGAAAATAAATACGCTGTTGTACAAGCTAGTGCAATAAAAACACCAGATTCTATCCCAAATAATTCAATTCCCATTATTGTACACGCAATTGGTGAATTTGTTGCACCTGCAAAAACAGCTACAAATCCCATTCCTGCTAAAAGCGGCATTGGCAAAGGAATAAACCAAATTAAAACATTTCCTAAAGTAGCACCAATAAAAAATAACGGAGTTACTTCGCCGCCTTTAAATCCTGCGCCTAAAGTGAAAGAAGTAAATAATATCTTTAAGAAAAAATCATAAGAATTCAAATCGATATTAAAAGCATCAACAATTGTTGGTACACCCAAACCTATATATTTTGTAGTGTCCATAAAATACCAAGTAACTGCTAATATTATACCTCCAATTACTGGGCGAAGTGGTGGATATTTAATGTTTTTCTTAAATAAATTTCCCCAAAAGTGCGTAGATTTTGAAAACAACAAGCTTGCCAATCCAAAAATAATTCCTGCTAATAAAGACCATAGAATGGTTGCTGGAGTTAAATCTGCAATTGTTGAAATCGTATAATGTGTATGATGAGAAATTTCCCAAACATCACAAAAATAGTTTGCAAAAACAGCCGCTAAAAAACTTGGTAAAATAGCATCAAACTTTATGCGTCCAATCACCATAACTTCCAACGCAAAAATAGCGCCTGCTAAAGGTGTTCCAAAAACGGATGCAAAACCTGCACTGATACCCGCAATTAATACAATTTTTCTGTCTGAATCAGAAAGTTTAAAAATTTTGGTAAACTGATCAGCAATTGCGCCACCAACTTGAACAGCAGTTCCTTCACGACCTGCAGAACCACCAAATAAATGAGTAAGAACGGTTCCTATAAACACTAAAGGAGCCATTTTAAAAGGAATTACTTTTTTAGGAGAATGATATTCTTCCAATAATAAATTGTTTCCTTTTACAACACTTTCGCCATAATAATGATACGATAAACCAATTACAAGACCCGCAATTGGCAGAAATGAAATAATCCAAAAATTGGCTTCTCTATAAGTTGTTGCCCATTCTAAACACCATAGAAACACCGCAGATGCGCTACCTGTAAATACACCAATAAGTAAACAAATTCCTGTCCATTTTAAAAGAAAAAGCAACGAAAAGCTTTGCTCAAACGACAGAAAGAATTTTTTAAATTTATCCATATTTTTAAATCCTTTTTGGTAAAAGGAGATGCAGGTTTTTAAAACTTCAATTTGGCAAATTTAAACAAATAAAAGGAAAGTGTTTGTGTGTTATAGTGAAGCATTTTTATAATCATTTTGTTGCTATTTAAAATTTAGTTGTAACTTGTTTAAAGTTTTAAAATTATAAAAATGAACGAATTTGTTACCTATCAATCAGAAGAAAAGTATGCTATTATTACCATTCATAACGGAAAAGCAAATGCAATTTCGCATGAAGTTATTGCTGGTTTAAATCTAAGTTTAGATAAAGCTGAACAGGATGATAAAATTGTAATTTTAACAGGAACTCCTGGTATTTTTTCTGGCGGATTTGATTTAAAAGTGATGTCAAAATCGGCAGCATCTGCGAAAGAATTAGTAACAAAAGGTTCTCAATTATCTTTACGAATGTTGTCTTTTTCCAAACCAATTATTATTGCGTGTAATGGTCATGCTATTGCAAAAGGTGCGTTTTTATTGCTTTCTGCAGATTATAGAATAGGAGTGGAAGGCGACTTTAAAATTGGTTTAAATGAAGTAATGATTGGCATGACGATGCACAATGCAGGTATTGCGATTGCAAAATCTAGACTTACTGAAGGGTATGTAAATAGAAGTGTAAATAATGCAGAAATTTTCAGTTCTAAAGATTCTGTAAAAGCTGGTTTTTTAGATGTTATTGTGCCAGAAAATCAATTGTTACCAACTGCAATTAAGGTGGCAGAAATGTTTACAAAACTGAATAAAAAAGCACACGCAGCAACTAAATTAAAAGTTAGAAAATCACATTTAGAAGCTTTAGAAAATGCAATTGAATTAGATTTAAAAAGTGATATTTTTATAAATGTTTAATTTTTTTAGAAGCTATTTCCTGCTTTCACTACTCGCTTTTTTTTCGTAAAAACTCAAAAAAAAGCTCAAACAGATCGTTCAATCAGGGCTAAGTTTTTTTGCTGACTTTATAGTTTTTTTTAAGCTATTGGCTGTTTAATTAACTAATAGTTTAAAGATTGTGAAAATGTTTTAAGAAAGCCTAGCCCTGATTGAAACGGCATCTTTTTTGCTTTTTTAAGCAAAAAAATACAGTGGAAAGCAGGAAATAGCTTCTAAAATTAATGACAATTTTAATCATAATACATTGAATTATTCAAGAGATTTCTCAATCGCTTAAAAAAGCTCATTTCGAAATGACAATATAATTAATGCTTCTTAAAAACCTTTACACCCGCTTTTATTTCTAAATCTAAATGATTTTTCCTGGGTGTTAATGGGCAAGAATATTTGTCGTTATAAGCGCAATAGGGATTGTAAGTATTGTTGAAGTTTAGTTGAATTGTTCCATCAGGTTTTTCATCAGTAGTCATTACATCCATATAACGACCGCCGCCGTAAGATTCGTTGCCAGAAGTGTCGTCTGTAAAAGGTAAAAACAGATAATCTTTGTATTTCTCATCGCGCAAATCATCTTGACTTTGGTAAATTGTTAAGTTGCATTCTTTCCCTTTTAAAGTGAAATTTAAAATTCCGTATTCTTTGTATAATGGCTTTCTATCGGTTGTTGTTGCCATTTCAAAAGTTGGCGCATTTGCTGTTTTTGTTAATTTTGCAGTAACAATAAAAGAAGAGTCAATTTTAAAAAAATCTAATCCATTAAAGTTTTTTAAGTCCTTGGTTTTTAAAGGTGATTTTGATGCGTCTTTATAGCTTGCATTTAATTCTTGTTGATATTCCGTTTCGCCTAGTAAAGGACGTTTGTCTTGAGAATTACAAGCTAGTATAACTATTAATGAGAAAAGGATGGTAAATTTTTTCATAGTTACAAAAGTATAAAATTAGTGCGAATTTATCAGTGATTAATATTTGCTATATAAATTTGCTGATTTTATTTCTTCAACTTAATCATAATGATGCCATCATATTTTTTGTCTGTGTGTTTTGCAACTTCTTTTTGATCTTTAAGAACGGTTATAGAATCTATATTGTTGGGTTCTAGTTTTTTTATATCATTAGCAGAAACTTCTTTCCCGTCTATTAAATAAAGAATGTTTTGGTTTGAAGATTCAGTATTGTATTTTTTAGTGATTACTTCTTCGTTTACTATAATTTGGGTCTTTTTAGAAGCGCAACTTTGGATGCTAAAAGCAAAGACTACTAATAATAAATGCATCAAATAAACAGGTCTCAATTTTTTCATGATTTAATTCTTTCCATAAAAATACAACATTCAAATATTTTATGTAGATTTATCGCATCAAATAAGAAAAATAAAATGAGAATTGTCATTACATATTTAACCAAGTTATCGTGCAAAAAGCACAAAAATCGGGCTGTCTATATGTTTTGAT
>JANQTQ010000121.1:13604-18203 GCA_030731625.1 Polaribacter sp.
GCAAAAAAGAGAAGTAAAAAATAAGTTAAATAATGGCGATTAAAATTTTTCATAAGTATATTTTATCACATAAAAATACAACTTTAAATTATTTTATGTAGATTTATCCCATCAAAAAAAAGAAATCAAAAATGAATATTGTCATTACATATGTAACGAAGTTATCGTGCAAAACGCACACAAATCGGGCTGTCTATATGTTTTGATATGATCAATATAAAATAAAACAATTGCAAAAAGTCCGACCTCAAAGTCGGACTTTTTATATTTATAAGGAATTTCAAATTCAGTTTGAAATTCAAATGAACCAGACCAAAATGAAAAATCTATTTCGCAATTACATCAATACTTTTAAAGGCCTTTCTAAAGAAGTTTGGTGGTTATCATTAATTACGCTTATTAATAGAGCAGGCACAATGGTCATTCCGTTTTTGTCTTTATATCTAACAAAAAATCTTAATTTTTCTTTGTCTGATGTTGGTTGGATTATGTCCTTTTTTGGTTTAGGATCTGTAATTGGTACTTGGCTAGGAGGTAAATTAACAGACAAAATTGGCTATTATAAAGTAATGTTTGTTAGTTTGTTTTTAACAGGATTTTTGTTTGTTTTCTTACAATATTTAACAACTTTCGAAGAATTTTGTGCAGGAATATTTTTAGTAATGTTGGTTGCAGATGCCTTTAGACCGGCAATGTTTGTGGCTTTGAGTGCGTATAGTAAACCAGAAAATAAAACACGTTCTGTAACTTTAATTCGTTTAGCAATTAATTTAGGTTTTTCTGTAGGACCCGCAATTGGCGGAATCATTATTGTTGGTATTGGGTATCAAGGTTTGTTTTGGGTAGACGGAATTACGTGTGCGTTGGCTGCTGTTTTATTGCTGCAAGTTTTACATCCGAAGAAGGCAAAAGTACAGGATGAAGTAAAAGTACAAAATCCTATTTCTGCTTATAAAGACAAAGCTTTTTGGGTGTTTTTTGTGGCGATGTTTATCTTCGGATTTGTGTTTTTACAATATTTTTCTACCATGCCTTTGTATTATAAAGATGTTCGTTTTTTATCAGAATTAGAAATTGGTTTGTTAATGGGTTTTAACGGATTTTTTATTTTCTTGTTTGAAATGCCTTTGATTAATTGGTTAGAAAATCCGAAGAATTCAAAAATTAAATTAGTTTTAATCGGTTTATTTCTAGTTGCTGTTAGTTTTGTTGTTTTAAATACAACGTCTTGGATTGGTATTTTAATTGTTGGTATGTTATTTATGACAGTAGGAGAGATGATTGCTTTTCCGTTTTCGAATGCATTTGCAGTGCAAAGAGCTAAAAAAGGAAATCAAGGCGAATATATGGCATTGTATGCAATTGCATTTTCGTTATCACATATTTTTAGCCACAATTCTGGCATGCATTTAGTAGCAAAATTTGGTTTCGAATTTACCCTGAATTTCCTAACAATTATTGGGTTAATTGGTGTTGCAATTTTGTTTTGGTTGATGATACTTCTTAAAAAAGAAAAAATGTTTTAAATAGTTAAATAGACAAAAATGCAATAAGCAGCGAGTAAAAGAATACCATCTTTCCAGTTTAATCTATAGCCTTTTGGTATAAATACTAAAGGAAGAATGATGAATGAAATACCTAACATCCAAAAAATATCGCTTGTTAGGAGTCTTTCATCATCAACAACAATAGGTGTTATGATTGATGTTATGCCTAAAACGGCTAAAATATTAAAGATGTTAGAGCCAATTAAATTACCAAGAGAAATGGCTTTTTCTTTTTTAACGACTGCAATGATAGACGCTGCTAATTCTGGAATACTTGTACCAATAGAAACAACTGTTACAGCAATAACACGATCTTTAACACCAAATTCTGTTGCTAAAGTTGTTGCGCCTTTTATTAATAATTCTGATCCTCCCCAAAGTCCTAAACCACCTAAAACAAAAAATAAAACAATTTTATATAAAGGCAAAGGCTCATCATCTTCTGGTAATTCGTCTAGAACAGCCGTTTTTTGAAAACGCAAAAGAAATATTAAAAAGATAATTAAAAATGAAAATAAAATAATTCCTTCATATTGTACAATTACATGATCTCCAATTAAAAAAAAGTATAATAATCCAGAGGCAATCATCATTACTGGCCAATCTGTTTTATAGAAACTTTTTTGCACTTCCATAGTTCCAAACAAAAGGGTAATCCCTAAAACTAACCCTAAATTGGCAATATTAGAACCAATAACGTTTCCTAAAGCCAAATCTGATTTACCGATTAAAGCAGCATTTATACTTACAATAAGTTCTGGAGCAGAAGTTGCGAAAGAAACAACGGTCATTCCGATAATAATTTTTGGAATTTCTAATTTTAAAGATAAAGCAACAGCAGATTTTAGCAGCCAGTTTCCTCCTAAAATCAATAAAACTAAACCACCAATTATTAGTAAAAAATTCATTTATTTTAATTTTTTGCGAAGATACATTTTTAGAGCTTTATGAAAAGGTGAAAAAATTAAAAGCCTTTTTTGGCGGTTTTAAAAGATTACTTTCTCTTTACTTTCTTAAAATTGTGAAAATTTATCCTTTGCTTCCTAATAGTATGTTGTATTTAATGTTGAATTTAGTTTCACTTTTATACTTGTTTGTAGTGATGTTGTTTTATATTTTAACTATTGTGGTTTTTATGATTACAGATGTAAAAGCAAATTAAATGATTTTAGTTTTTAAACTTGACAGATAGCGTTTAAACCTTATATATTGATATAACAATTGAGAAATGAACCTTATTTACCAACCTTTAAAACTACTAATTATGATTATTTTAATGCTAAAAATTATGAAATTTATTGCTGATATTATACTTGCTATTTTCTCTTAAGGTACTTTTGAGATCGACTTTTTATTAAGCCGATTTGTTGTTTATTTTCATTAAATTTGAATATCAATTTAAATAAGAATGAAAATTAAGATTTTTAAAATCTTGGCAAAAATTAATAAAGCCTTATTACCTTCTTTTACAAAACAAAAGTTAGACATAACAAAAGCCACTAAATTTCAATTAGCAATTATTGGTTGGAGAGCTTTCGTAACTATAAACTCACTTAATTAAACTATAAAATTATGAAAACAGAACACACAAAGTTATTTACAGGATCTAATATTATAGTAAACGGTTTAAAAAACTTGCTAGATCAAGATGATATTAGCTACATTATTAAAGATAAATTCGAATCTGCTAGGTTAGGAGGTTTTGGAGAACAGATGGATTCTGTTGAAGTTCATGTCTTAGATACTGATGTAGAAAAAGCAAAAATGATCGTAGAAAGTTATAAAGGAAAAATAAACGAATAAAAAATCAATATAGATTTCCTTATTAATAAAAATGATATTATATTTGCACCCGATTTAAGGCCTCGTGGCGCAACTGAATAGCGCACTTGATTACGGCTCAAGAGGTTACTGGTTTGAATCCAGTCGAGGTCACAAAAGCTCATCTTTTAAAGATGAGCTTTTTTATTTAATTACAATTAAAGCACTTTTTTAAATAACTTGTTTCTGACGAGTAGATGTTAAATATGCTATCGATATGTATTTAAGGCTGTAAAAA
This sequence comes from Polaribacter sp., assembly GCA_030731625.1. Lineage (GTDB taxonomy): Bacteria > Bacteroidota > Bacteroidia > Flavobacteriales > Flavobacteriaceae > Polaribacter. Next base: position 17,211 of record JANQTQ010000121.1, read on the forward strand.
TTTTTACTATAGTTTTTAATGTTTATATTTGTTATGAACGTTTATATCTAAATTAATAGATATTTGGTTGTTTAATAAATCCTAACCCCCCCAATAATGGATAAAATAATAGTTAATAGTAAGGAATTCTTTATTAAATTGGTTAAAAAACAGATATTTAACCAGTTTCAAGTTTTTACAAAAGATAGTTTCTTAAGTTTCAATATACTTAATTCTATTAAGAGAACTTCTTTAATTGTAAAAAATCAATTTGTGTTAAAAAGCTTAAGCCTAAAACTTTTTGGCTTTATAGTTTGTAGTTTTATTTTCGATAATGCTTTTTTGTTAAATCTAAAAACGATAAAGTATGAATAAAATTACATTAAAATCAAAAGCAATTTTACAGACTGTTTCTAATTTAGAAAAAAAACATAAAATCATAACTTATATTTCTTTGTTGTTTTTAACTATTTCCACGTATTTCTTACGAAGTGAAAATCAAAATGTAAAAATTGAATATGCAACTTTACAAGAAAAAAGTTTAAGTTTAAAGCAAAATATGGTGTTCTTTAATAGAAATTTTGAAGATTTTCCATTACCAATTTGGCAAAAAGTTAAAAGAGGAAATAGGTTTATTGTCAATTACATAAACCCGGCATATATTAAACTTTTTGGACATAATTTTGATGACAATATGTATGAGGTTTTAGGTAAAAATAATTTTGAAATTTTCCCCAAAAATATTGCTCAAAAATATTACGAAAATGACATTGCTGTTTCTATAACAGGAAATCAACTGGAAGCTGTTGAAGAATTTATAGATATAGAAGGAGAAGTAAAGCAGGTAAAATTTTTAATTTGGAGAGATATTAGAGATGATAGGGATACTTTAATTTATGGTATGGTTAAAGAAACCATCATTAAAAAAAAGATAATACCAATAGAAAAACAATTAAGTGAAAAATAATAAAAGAAGCCGTCTCAAAACTGAGGCGGTTTTTTTTGGTTAAAATT
>JANQTQ010000122.1:0-4132 GCA_030731625.1 Polaribacter sp.
ATTCTTAAAATGGTCTTGTTTCAGCAAATGCAGAAATTTCGTTTTCGATGTTTTTTAAATAATCAATATCATCAAAACCGTTTAACATATTGTCTTTTTTGTAGGTATTTATTACAAAAGATTCAGACTCACCAGTAGCAACTAACGTTACTTTCTGGTTAGGTAAATCAACTTCTATTTCTGTTTTAGGATCTGCCATAATTGCAGCAAATAAAGTATCTGCAAATTTAGGTGAAACCTGTACAGGTAAAACACCAACATTTAAACAGTTACCTTTAAAAATATCTGCAAATTCAGAAGAAATTACACAACGTAAACCAAAATCGTACACAGACCAAGCTGCATGCTCTCTAGAAGAACCAGAACCAAAGTTTCTACCTCCTACTAAGATTTTAGAACCTGCATAAATTTCTTTGTTTAAAGGAAAATCTGTTTTTGGTGTTCCATCTTGATTGTATCTCCAATCACGGAAAAAATTGATATCAAAATCTACACGCTCAGTTGCTTTTAAGAAACGAGCAGGAATTATTTGATCTGTATCCACATTTTCTATTGGTAATGGATAAGCTGTACTTGTTAATACTTCAAATTTATCGTAAGCCATGTTTTTAAGTATTCAGTTGCCAGTTTTCAATTGGCAGTAATTATTGATTCTTTATAAAATATTTTATTTAGCTAGTTTTTTTAGACTGTAAACGGCCACTAAAGACTGCTTACTGAGACTGTAAACTGCTAACCCACCAAAAGCGTACGAGGATCTGTTACAACTCCTTGTACTGCAGATGCTGCAGCCACTAAAGGTGATGCTAATAATGTTCTAGACCCTGGTCCTTGTCTTCCTTCAAAGTTTCTGTTTGATGTAGAAACTGATAATTTTCCTGCAGGAATTTTATCATCATTCATTGCCAAACAAGCAGAACAACCTGGCTCTCTTAAAACAAAACCTGCTGCGTCAATAATCTTATCTAAACCTTCTGCTTTAATTTGATCTACCACTTTATGAGAACCTGGTACCAACCAAGCAGTTACATTGTCTGCTTTTTGTCTTCCTTCAACAATAGAACAAAATGCTCTAAAATCTTCTATACGTCCGTTTGTACAAGAACCTAAGAATACAAAGTCAATAGGTTTACCAATCATAGAATCACCTTCATTAAAAGACATATATCCTAATGATTTTTTATACGTTTCTACACCACCTTCTACATTTTCTGCAAGCGGAATTGTTTTAGAAACACCCATTCCCATTCCTGGGTTTGTTCCATAAGTAATCATTGGTTCTATATCTGAAGCTTCGTATGTAAACTCAACATCAAATTCTGCTCCTTCATCCGTAGATAAAGTTTCCCAATATTTCATTGCCTTGTCCCAATCTGCTCCTTTAGGAGTTTGAGCACGACCTTTTAAATACTCGTATGTTTTTGCATCCGGAGCAATCATACCTCCACGTGCACCCATCTCAATAGATAAATTACACACAGTCATACGACCTTCCATAGACATGTCTTCAAAAACATCACCCGCATATTCTACAAAATATCCAGTTGCTCCAGAAGTAGATTGTTTAGATATAATATATAAAGCAACATCTTTAGGAGTTACACCTAAACCTAATTTACCATTTACGTTGATACGCATTTTCATAGGTTTTGGCTGCATAATACCTTGTGTAGACAACACCATTTCTACTTCTGATGTACCAATACCAAAGGCAATTGCACCAAAAGCACCATGTGTAGATGTATGTGAATCTCCACAAACAATCGTTGCACCAGGTAATGTAATTCCGTTTTCTGGACCTACAACGTGTACTATTCCATTATTTAAATCACCTAAACCCCAGTGAGAAATACCGTGTTTAGCAGCATTTCTTTCTAAAGCATCTAATTGATTTGCAGATAAAGGATCTGCAACTGGTAAATGTTGATTTATAGTTGGTGTGTTGTGATCTGCAGTTGCGAATGTACGTGCAGGATAAACTACACTGTTTCCTCTACTTTCTAATCCTAAGAAAGCTACAGGACTTGTAACTTCGTGGATGAAATGACGGTCTATAAAAAACACATCTGGTCCGTCTTTTACACTACGTACCACGTGTGAATCCCATACTTTGTCAAATAATGTCTTTGCCATTTTTCTTGATATTTATTACTATTATTAGGTATCAGCTATCAAAAGTACAATTTTATTGCGTTTTGCTGATATTGAAACGTTTAACTACATTATACCCAACTGTTAAAAAGCATTTTACACATTTGATTAACAAATAGTTAACCTGATAAAAAATACGATGTCTATTTATTATGTAGGGTATTTATTTTTTAAAAAAAATATTTTTTATCCAATTTAATTGATCAAGCTTTTTATAAAGTATCTGAATCAATTTAGAAATTTGAAGGATTTTTGAAACTTACCTTTCTTAGTTATAAAACTTTTATTAAGTCTAATGGTTTTTCTAAAATAAACTTTGCTCCACTAGCAATTAATTCCTCTTTTGTTCTAAAACCCCACACAACTCCTACAGGATGCATGCCTGCATTTTTAGCTGTTTCCATATCAACTGATGTGTCTCCTACAAAAATTAAATCTTCTACAGGTATTTCCATTTTTTGACTTATTTCTATAGCAACCATAGGATTTGGTTTTTTATGAGCCTCTACTTTTAATCCAGCGACAACTTCAAAATTCCATTTTGGGAATATTGCTTTTACTACTTTCTTAGTAAGTTCATCTGCTTTATTAGAAAACACTGCCATTTTTAAATCACGTGCAGTTAATTCATCCAATAAATCACTAATACCTGGATACATTTTGGTTTTTATTGTACAGTTATCACGATAAACTTCTATCATCTCCTCAAAACAACGATTAATCCATTCTTCATTTTGATAGTCTTTAGGCAACGCTTTCACGACAAGTTCTCTAACGCCATGACCTATAAAACTCTGACAAGCTGCAACACTATGTGTAGGAAAATCATGCTGTTTTAATACCCTATTCATAGCGTTTGTTATATCTTCTAAAGAATCTACAAGTGTACCATCTAAATCAAAAATTACTCCTTTAAACATTTTTTATTTTGTTTTGTATTTAACGCACTACAAATCTAAAAATTAATATCCCTTTGGCTTGATTAAAATGTTTATTTTTTCAATTAATAGACACGCTATTCAATTCGAGTACTAAATAAACAAAGATTATAACAAAGGCATTTAAATACTTCACGTTTCCTTGTCCAAATTAAACCTTTCTAAAAAATAAGCGTCAAAGAAACAAACTATTTAAAATGAAAAAACACTTAGCTCTACTGTTGATTTTTTTAGGATTACAATTGTTCTCACAACAAAACATCAACCATTTAACCGCAACAATTATTGGTTCTGGTTCTCCTAAATTTAATACAGAACGATCTGGTCCATCTGTGCTTATAACATACAAAAACACCCAAATTTTGGTAGATATGGGAAATGGAACCCAAGCCAATTTAGATAAAAATAATACCAAAATAAGGGGAATTGATGGTTTATTATTTACGCATCACCATTTAGATCATAATGAAGAGTTTACACCTATTTTTATTCAATCCCTTTTGGGAGGAAATAAGACTTTTATTTATGGTCCTGAACCAACATCAAAAATGGTCAATAATATCTTAGATACTTATATAGATGATATTAATTATAGACTTTCTAAATCTGATAGAAATTTAGAAAGCGCCACTAAAAATAGTGTTTATAAAGATTTAAAAGGAAATGAATCTTTTTCTATTGGAGATATTAAAATTACGTGCACACCAGTAAATCATACCATTGCCACGTTGGCGTACCGTTTTGATGCTGGTAATGAATCTATGGTAATTTCTGGCGATTTAACCTATTCTAAATCCTTACCTATTTTGGCTAAAAATGCCGATTACTTAATTATAGACTCTGGTGGAGCGATTCAAATGGGATCAAAACCAAGAACAAATAACAACCAAAATAATAAAAAGAACACACAAAAGGCACATGTAAATTTGGATGAAAGTTCGCGAATGGCAAAAGAAGCGAATGTTAAAAATTTAGTACTAACTCACTTTAATTTTACAGATATTGATGAAGTTGCTACAACATCAGAAATAAGAAAAAACTAT
>JANQTQ010000122.1:4232-17947 GCA_030731625.1 Polaribacter sp.
TAATTTTACAGATATTGATGAAGTTGCTACAACATCAGAAATAAGAAAAAACTATTATTCTGATGTAGAAAACATTTTAAAACCATTAGAAAATGACCCTTTTTATGGTCAAGATGCTCATTATATAGGGAACTCACCATCTTACACAGATAATAATGATAATACAATAACCGACAATATTACTGGCTTAATGTGGCAAAAAGATTTGGGAGAAAAAATGACTTTTGATGAAGCTGTTACCAAAGCAAACTCTAGTACATTAGGTGGTTTTACAGATTGGAGAGTTCCAACGATAAAAGAGCTTTATTCTCTTATTTTGTTCACAGGAGAAGTAAAAGGTGAACACGCCATTAAAATGTTTATTGATACAGCATATTTTAAGCAGCCTTTAGGAAATGTGAATGCTGATGAACGCGAGATTGACGCACAAACTTGGAGTTCTACAGAATATGTTGGCAAAACTATGAATACTGATGCAACTGTTTTTGGTGTTAATTTTGTTGATGGGAGAATTAAAGGATACCCAAAATACAACCCAAGAACTAAAAATGAAAATAAAATGTATTTTAGAATGGTTCGTGGAAATACTGCGTATGGAAAAAATAATTTTGTTGATAATAATGATGGAACGATCAGTGATTTAGCAACAGGTTTAATGTGGCAAAAAGCAGATGACGGAATTGGTAAAGATTGGGAAACCTCTTTGTTTTATGCAGAAAATTTAGAACTTGCTGCTCATGCTGATTGGCGTTTGGCAAATGCCAAAGAATTACAGAGTATAGTTGATTATACAAGATCTTTACAAACCACAAATTCTGCTGCCATCAATCCTGTTTTTGAAACTACAGAAATTAAAGATCCTAATGGAAATAAACAATATCCTTATTTCTGGACAAGTACCACGCATTTAGACGGTAAAAATCCGAATGCAAGTGCAGTTTACATTGCCTTTGGTGAAGCACAAGGAAAAATGAGAAATAATGTAATGGATGTTCATGGAGCAGGCGCTCAAAGAAGCGATCCTAAAAGTGGAGTGAAAGAAAATTATCCTGAATATTTTGGTCCACAAGGTGATGTGAGATATGTTTATAATTATGTAAGAGCGGTTAGAGATATAAAACCAACTACAAAAATTGATACAAAAACAGCAAAAATTCAAACACAGCAAGTAAAAAAACAAAATCAACAAAAACCTGCTAGAAATAATAATACACCTCCTAAGTTTTCTGAATTGTTAGAAAAAATGGATTCCAATAATGATCAAAAACTTAGTAAAACGGAAGTTAAAGGCAAACTAAAAGATAATTTTGATAAAAGAGATAAAAATGGAGATGGTTTTATAACCGAAGACGAAATGTCAAAAAAAAGATAATTTATAAAAAAATACAGAAATTAGTTACTAATTAAGTTTTCAAAACTACTTTTCACTGACATTTCTAATTAAACATAGCCCTGATTGGAACAATTGTTTGAGCTCTTTTTTATTCCTTTTTAGGATAAAAAAAGCGAGTGTGGAAAGCAGGAAATAGCTTCAAAAAAAAGATATTCTGTATTATTAGAAAAAATTATATTTGTTTTAAAACCTCATAAATATCTGCTTTATGTGCCAAATCTGAACCTTCACTTAAAGTTGCAGAAACACCACAAGCAACGCCCCAACGTAACATATTTTTAGGAGTTTCGTTTTTTACAATTGCATAAATTAAACCTGCAACCATACTGTCTCCTGCACCAATTGTACTTTTTACAGAAATTTCTGGAGCAGCAACATATTCAATTCCGCCTTTATGCGCCATAAAAGCACCATCTTTTCCTAAAGAAACGACCACGTATTTTGATACATTTGTAGTCACCAATTTCATAGCAAATGCCTCACGTTCTTCTTTAGATAAAGATTCTTTACCTGCCAAACGTGCCAATTCTTTTTGATTTGGTTTTATCAGGAATAACTCGTTTTTTAAAACTTCGCTAAAAACAGGACCAGAAGTATCCACAATAACTTTTACTCCTTTTGCTTTTAAATTTTTAATCAATTTAGAATAATAATTTGTTGGTAATCCTTTAGGTAAACTTCCACTAATTACAAAAATATCGTCTGTTGCCACTTGCTCATTTATCAATCTTTCTACATTCTTCATTTCATCTACCTTAAAAGATTCTGTTGGCATTCCGAATCTATATTGCAATTTGGTTTTGTTCTCAAAAACTGCAAAGTTTTCTCTTGTCCAAACAGAAATTGGTGTCGAATACACAGAAACGTGTTCTTCTTGTAATAATTCTATTAAATGCTCACCAGTTTTACCACCGTAAGGAAACACACAATGACTTTCTACTGCTAATCGATGTAAAACTCTCGAAATATTAATTCCTCCACCTCCTGGATGATAGGTAATATCTAAACAATCTAATTTATCAAAAGGTATCATTTCTGCAACTTTTGCACTTTTATCTAAAGCCGGATTTATGGTAAGCGTAACTACTTTCATTTCTATTTTTATTTACTTTTGTAAATATACTATTTAAACCCATTGGTCATTATAATTCATATTAAACAATTGCTAATATTAATAGAAACTAATACGTTTTTTTTGAATCATAAAAATCTAACAATAAGTAATTTAACTATTTATTCCGAAAAATTTTTAGCTGTTTTAAGAAAAAAAAAAAGTTTAAAACAGTCAAGATTAAAGCTTTAATTAAGTGATTTAAAATTGATCCGTTTATTTCTTACTTCTTCATTTACAACCAATCAATATATATCAAGAAACTTACATTTAATAGAAATATTATTTAAAACACACTTCAAATTATAGATTATGCTTAATAAACGGATGTCAAAAAAAAAATAAGTAAACCCATATTTAATTTTGATTGATGACCATTTAAATAAAAAAAGTTTAGAAACTATAACATTTAAAACCTATATAATTAACTATAAGCTATATACGTTTTTTTATAATTAAGTTACCAATATCTAAGGATTTCATTTTATAAAGGAACTCAGAGACTATAAAAATTTTTATTGATTTTTGATAAAAAAAACATTGCAGAACTCAAAAATGAATGTATATTTGCAACCGCTTACCAATAATGCGAAAGTAGCTCAGTTGGTAGAGCGTCAGCCTTCCAAGCTGAATGTCGCCGGTTCGAACCCGGTCTTTCGCTCAAAAAAGACTTTACTAATTTGTAAAGTCTTTTTTTTTGTTTTATAAATTCTTTAATTTATCACCAAAAAGCAATACTAAAATAATTGGAATTGCTAACATAATTACAAGTGCACTGTTAGTTCTAAACAAAATAGGATTTAACAAAAGAGTTAAAGCAAATCCGCCAATAGTTCCTCCTAAATGCGCCGCATGCCCAATGTTACCTACTTGTTTTTTCATTCCATAAATAGAATATAATAAATAACCTACCGCAAAAACATATCCCGGAATCGGAATTGCAAAAAACAATAACAATTGCATATCAGGAAAAACCAAAATAGAAGAATATACAATTCCGGAAACTGCACCAGAAGCACCTACAGCACTATAATAAGGTTCGTTTTTATGATAATGTAATGTGTACAAACTACCCGCCAATAAACTTCCAAAATAGATAATTAAAAAACTTGTGGTTCCTAAAATAGTTGTCACAAAATCACCAAACATATAAAGTGCATACATATTAAAGCCAAGATGCATCCAATCTACATGCAAAAAACCAGAAGATAACATTCTAATTTTTTCTTTTCCTAAAACTCTACCTACTTGAAATTTATATTTATCTAAAAAAGAATAATTATCAAAGCCTTTCATTGAAAACAAAACGTTGGCGATAATTATAACTAAAACTATGGGATTTATACCTTGCATCATCCTGCAAAAATAACAAAATCTCTTTGTTTTAAATACCCTTTCTTTTTAATTTAAAAATTAGATATTTGCATTTAAAATAAAACCACATGCAATTTTTAGTCTTTGCGATTACTTACCCTTTTATCTGGCTACTTTCTAGATTACCAATGCGTATTTTATATGCAATATCAGATTTCTTTTTCTTCTTGATTTATTATGTAATTGGCTATCGAAAAAAAGTAGTTTTAGAAAACTTAACACTCGCTTATCCAGAAAAATCTGAAGTAGAAAAAATAAAAATAGCGAAAGGTTTTTTTAAACATTTTACAGATTTAATTATGGAAAGTGTAAAAGCTTTTACAATTTCCGATAAAGAAATTTCTAAACGTTATACCTATAAAAACCCTGAACTTGTAAACAACTTTGTAAAGCAAGGAAGAAGTATTGCATTAGTTGCTGCTCATCAGGCAAATTGGGAATGGTCTGTAAGTTTACCACTCGTTTTAGAGGGAAATATTCTTGGTGCTTATACAAAACTAGGCAACCCTTATTTTGAAAAAGTAGTTAGAAGTTCTAGAGAAAAATTTGGTGTTCAAGGTTATAAAACGAGCGAAACTGTAAGAGGAATGAAAAAGAACTTTACAGAGAAAAAACAAGGAGCGTATGTTTTATTAAGCGATCAATCTCCTCAAGTGCATAAAACATTTTATTGGAGTGAGTTTTTTGGCGTTAAAGTTCCTATTCATACAGGAGCAGAAATGCTTTCTAAAAGATTTAATTTAGTGGTCATCAATTACATGACTAGAAAAGTAAAAAGAGGATATTATGAAACTGAATTTCAACTAATTACAGCTTCTCCAAAAGAGTTTGATGATTATGAAATTACCGATAAATACATCAGCTTAACAGAAAAGAACATTAACCAACAACCTGAGCTTTATTTATGGTCTCATAAGAGATTTAAACACAAAGATAAATTTGAAGAATGGAAAGAAATGAAGGCTTCTAAATAGAAAACCAACGCTTCACTAATTCTTGCTCAATTGGCGCTACTGATTTATGGCTGTAATCATTCTTAATAGAATCGTATGCATAATCTTGAGACCATTTTTCAATATTTTCTGATAATTCATTTAGAGAATTGCAAATAAAATCGAGTTCAGAATTTGTTATTGTTGGATGCAATGACAAACGAATCCAACCTGGTTTTTGCGTATTACAACCGTGTAAAATTTCATCTTTAATTCTGTTTGATGTTGCTTGATCTACATTTAGTAAAAAATGTCCATAAGTTCCTGCACAAGAACATCCTCCTCTAGTTTGAATTCCGAAACGATCGTTTAATAATTTTACTACTAAATTAAAATGATATTTTTCAAAATAGAAAGAAAAAATACTTAATCGTTCTTTATGATTTGGTGCTAATATTTTTACGCCTGATAAATTTTCTAAAGTAGCAAACATCACTTTATTAATTTCATCTTCTCTTTTTCTGATGTTCTCTACGCCCATTTTGTTTTTCAACTGAATTGCCAAAGCAATCTTTATGGTTTGTAAAAAACCTGGCGTTCCACCATCTTCTCTAGTTTCTACATCATCAAAATAATCATGTTGTCCCCAAGGATTTGTATAACTTACAGTTCCTCCTCCAGGATTATCTGGCACTGTATTTTTATATAATTTCTTATTAAAAATTAAAACTCCAGCACTTCCTGGACCTCCTAAAAATTTATGCGGAGAAAAGAAAATTGCATCTAAATATTCTTCCTCTATTTCTGGATGCATATTAATATCAACATAAGGTGCACAACAAGCAAAATCTACAAAACATAAGCCATTATATTTATGAATTAACTTTGCAACTTTATGATATTCCGTCTTTATACCAGTTACATTAGAACACGCTGTTATTGACGCGATTTTTATAATTCTATTTTCATGTTTTTGAATGCATTTTTCAAAGCTTTTTAAACACACCAGCCCTTCTTCATTACAAGGAACAACCTCAACATCTGCGATTGTTTCTAACCATGAAGTTTGATTAGAATGATGTTCCATATGAGATACAAAAACAATCGGTTTTAAATCATCAGGAATAGTTGTGTAATTTTTTAAACTTTCTGATACTTTTAATCCTAAAATTCTTTGAAATTTATTCACAACACCTGTCATTCCAGAACCTGTTGTTATTAAAACATCATGAGAATTTGCATTTACATGACGTTTTATAATGTTTCTAGCTTCATGATACGCTAATGTCATTGCTGCGCCAGTTGTTGATGTTTCTGTATGCGTATTTGCAACAAAAGGACCTATTTCATTACAAATTTTTTCTTCAATTGGTCTATATAATCTTCCACTTGCAGTCCAATCTGCATAGATTATTTTTTGCTCTCCATAAGGAGATAAGAATGTTTGATTTACACCAATAGTTTGTTGTCTAAACTGAGAAAAAAATTGTTCTAAATTCATTCTGTGCCTTTAAAATATATTAAATCTACCTCCAAAAAGAATTGTTCTTTCAAAAAAAGTAAAAGATTGTGTTGCTTTATCATCAAGACTAATTGTTGTTCTAACATCTGGCATATTTATATATCCTAATTTTAAATCAGATTGTATAAAAAAGTATTTAAAAAATGTTAGATTTAAACCTACAACTGCTGACGCTCCCCAACCTGCCAAATGAAACTCGTCATGTCTTTCTTGCCCTAATAATGTTACATCAGTTCTTGGATATAAAATTCCTGCACCAAAACCTTCCGTAAGATTTATTTGAAAATTTCTATGATTTAAACCGATTAAATGGCTAATATCATCAAATCTTCTAAACTCAACATTTACATAATTCAAACCATCTGTGTGTTCTAGTTGTAAAAAATCTTCGGATAATACAATGTCATCATTATTATAAACGCCATCAAAAGGAGTTCCTGAATTTATTTCTCCATTAATTTTAACGGTTTGGCCAGCATCCATTACATATTTCATGTGATCTACACCAATGGAAATTGTATAATTTTCCTTTAGAAAATAACCAATTCTATAATTATTTTGTGGAATTGTAATTCTTACCGGATTCAAATAATCATTAAAACTAAACGGAGTTTGTCTGTCTTGTGCTGTAACATCACTTAACGTAAAATCGTAATTATTACCTGTAAAATGAATATCAGAATTAGAATAATTAGCCCTATTCCATCCCCAATAGACAAAGAATTTTCCTTTATTCGTTATTTTTTCTGATTTTTCTTCTTGTGAAAAAGAAAAGACGCTCATTAACAAAAATGAAACTATGATTGCTTTTGTTTTCAAAATATTATGCTATTATTGCTTTAATTTCCTTGATAAATCTAACCGCTAAATCATCTGCTGCTTGTTGTGATTTTGCTTCTGTATAAATTCTAATAATTGGTTCTGTGTTCGATTTTCTTAAATGGATCCATTCATCAGCAAAATCGATTTTTACGCCATCAATTGTATTTACATCTTCATTTTTATAGGTTGATGCCATGGTTTCTAAAATTTCATCAACATCAATTTCTGGCGTTAATTGAATTTTATTTTTACTCATAAAATAACTTGGATACGAATCTCTCAAGGTTTTACAAGATACTTTTTGATGTGCTAAATGCGATAAAAATAAAGCAACTCCAACTAGAGAGTCACGACCATAATGCGAAGCAGGATAAATGATTCCTCCATTTCCTTCGCCACCAATTACAGTATTGGTTTCTTTCATTTTTATCACCACATTCACTTCACCAACTGCAGATGCCGTATACGTTCCGCCATGTTTTTCTGTAACATCTCTTAACGCTCTAGAAGATGATAAGTTAGAAACGGTGTTTCCACCTTTTAATCTTCCTCAAACATAATCTGCGCAAGCAACCAACGTATATTCTTCGCCAAACATAGAACCATCTTCAGAAACTAACGCCAATCTATCTACATCTGGATCCACTACAATTCCTAAATCTGCTTTTTCTTTTACTACCAATTCAGAAATAGCTGTTAAGTGTTCTTTTAAAGGTTCCGGATTGTGAGGAAATTCGCCATTTGGCGTACAATATAATTCAACACATTCAACACCTAATTTTTTTAATAAAGCAGGAATAAAAATTCCTCCAGTAGAATTCACACCATCAACCACCACTTTAAAATTTGCTTTTTTAATGGCATCAACATCTACTAATTCTAAGTTTAAAACTTCTTGAATATGCTTTTCTAAATAACTAATATCCTTACTATAAGAACCTAAATCATCAACTTCTGCAAATTCAAAATCTTCACTTTCTGCTAAAGCAAGAATTTGCTCACCTTCTTCTCCATTTAAAAATTCTCCTTTTTCGTTTAATAATTTTAAGGCATTCCATTGTTTTGGATTGTGAGAAGCCGTTAAAATAATTCCTCCATCTGCTTTTTCTAAAGGAACTGCAACTTCTACCGTTGGTGTTGTAGACAAGCCTAAATCAACTACATTGATACCTAAACCAACTAAAGTATTTGCAACCAAACTAGAAATCATTTTACCCGAAATACGAGCATCTCTACCAATTACAACTGTAATTTTTTCTTTATTCGGATTTCTTTTTTTTATGAAAGCTCCATAAGCGGATGCAAATTTTACAGCATCTATAGGCGTTAAATTATCGGCAGTTTTTCCGCCAATTGTACCTCTAATTCCTGATATCGATTTTATTAATGTCATTGTATTTATTTAGAAGAACAAATATAAAATTTTTCAATTGATTAAAATTGATTCTAACCTTTTAAGTCCTTTTTTAATGAATATTATGTTCTTTTATTTAAGTCAAATCGCAATACCAAAAACTAGTATCGTGGTTTGCATCTTCTTTTTTAGCTTGATAACAATTATCATCGTCATCGTCATACAAGGTGTATGAACGCAAGGTTTTTTCTCCAATAGTAAAATCAACGGGTTTTTTAAAAATTGGTCCGTCAAAAACAAAGGTGTGAAACTCTCCATTTTCTCCACAAACATCTACATTTTCTGGTAAGTCTTTTATAAATTGTTCATCAATAATTCTACCTACAAACTCCTCTCCTAGCAACTTAGCATTAACACAAACCGTAATTGCTTTAAAGCCTAGATCTAAAAATTCTTGTAGTATCTCTTTTGTGTCTTTTTTCCAAAGCGGATACACACCTGTAATATGTACTTCTGCTAATTTGGTATCTCTATACGCTTTTAAATCTTCTAAAAAAATATCACCAAAAATGGTATGCGAGTATTCTTTTTCAACTAAAGAATCCATTGCTTCTTTCATGATTTTAGCATACAAACCCATCGTAACATCCGCAGGAAATTCTATAGTTTTTAGATTGATTCCTATGGATTTTGCTTGCTTTAATAACAATTCATTTCTAAGACCATGCATAGAAACTCTATTAAAATCTTTGTTTACCGTAGTTACTAATAAATCTACCTTATACTCTGGATTTTGTAAAATTTTATAGAGCGCCAAAGCTGAATCTTTGCCAGAACTCCAATTAAAATATGTTTTTTTCATCGTACTTTATTGTATAAAAAAATCCTACTTAACGTAGGATTTTAAATTTTCTATTTTCTTTTCTGATTTAAAGAAACTGGTTTTTCTTGTTTTACAACTGGCGTACCATGTAAATCGTAATCTCCAGCATCATGAATTTTAATATCAATAAATTCACCAATTTTGATATAATGTTCTTTTGCATCAACTACAACATCATTATCTACATCTGGCGAATCATATTCTGTTCTTCCGTAGAAAAACTCTCCATCTTTTCTATCAAACAAACATCTAAACGTTTTTCCAATTTTTTCTTGATTCAATTCCCAAGAAATTTGAGATTGAATTTCCATAATTTCATTTACTCGTTGAAACTTCACATCCGCAGGAACATCATCTTCTAAAACATACGCACCTGTATTTTCTTCGTGCGAATATTCAAAAACTCCTAAACGTTCAAAACGCATTTCTTCTACCCAATCTTTTAATTCTTGAAACATTTCTTCAGTTTCTCCCGGATACCCAACAATTAAAGTAGTTCTAATGCCCATTTCTGGAACCGTTTCTCTAAATTTATGAATTAACGCCGTTGTTTTTTCATGCGTCGTTCCACGTTTCATAGATTTTAACAACTCAGTATTAATGTGTTGTAACGGAATATCTAAATAATTACACACTTTTGGCTCGCGTTTCATCACATCTAAAACATCCATCGGGAAACCTGTAGGAAAAGCATAATGCATTCTAATCCATTCAATTCCGTCAACTTTTGCCAACGCTTCTAACAAATCTGCCAAAGCTCTTTTCTTGTAAATATCTAAACCGTAATACGTTAAATCTTGTGCGATTAACATTACTTCTTTAATTCCTTTTTCGGCTAATTTTGTAGCTTCTGTAACGATATCTTCAATAGGCGTAGAAACATGTTTTCCTCTCATTAAAGGAATCGCACAAAAAGAGCAAGGTCTATCACAACCTTCTGCTATTTTTAAATATGCGTAATGTTTTGGTGTTGTTGTTAAACGCTCTCCT
Organism: Polaribacter sp.; assembly: GCA_030731625.1. Taxonomy (GTDB): domain Bacteria; phylum Bacteroidota; class Bacteroidia; order Flavobacteriales; family Flavobacteriaceae; genus Polaribacter. Next base: position 14,614 of record JANQTQ010000122.1, read on the forward strand.
ATTAATTCGTGTTTATAATCTGCTTCTAAAACCTTTAATAAATTAGGTAAATCGTGTGTACCAAAATATTGATCTACATTCGGAATTTCCTTTTCTAAATCTGGTTTATAACGTTCACTTAAACATCCAGAAACAAAAACTTTATCAATTTCACCAGCTTCTTTTCTTTTGGCATAATGTAAAATTGTGTCAATACTTTCTTCTTTGGCTTTACCAATAAATCCACAGGTATTAATCACAACAATATTTCCATCATCATTTTCATCTTCGTGCACCACATTTTTGCCATTGGCTTTTAATTGTCCCATTAAAACTTCACTATCGTAAATGTTTTTTGAGCATCCTAAAGTTACAACATTAATCTTATTTTGTTTGATGGTTTTTGTACGCATATTTATATCTTTTTGCCTTTAGCGAATTCGCTTTTGGCTATCAACTTTAATTAATTTTTGTTTCAATTTGATAAAATGAAAACGAGTGCAAAAATACATGTTTTTAGCTGATTAAAATTTTCTTATTGATAGTTTTTTGGTGTTTTTCTTGCTTTTGTTAATTGCTCAAAAGCAAAACCAATTTCTAATAATTTTCGTTCAGAAAAAGGAACACCTATAAACGTTAAACTAATAGGTTCTCCAGATTTTTTATATCCCATAGGAACCGTTAATGTTGGATGTTTTGCAACTGCGGCAACACCTGAATGATAATTGTTTATCGATAAAATTACATCTAAATTTTGGGATGTAAGTGATGCTAAAAACTTTTCGCCTTCTAATTTTAAGTTGGCTTTTATTACTTCTAATTGTTCTAAAGTAGTGGTATCTTTTACAATTCCTTCAAATAATTGTTGACCATAAGGAGCTCTTAAAAGCGTATCTTTTTTATTAAATTCAACAACACTTTTTACATTTTTAATATCTAATAATTTGTCTGCATTGTTTGCTAAATATGTAGGCAAATCGTGTTTCATATCTATATTTAACAAAGTTATAAATCCATCAAAAGCTATTTGTGGAGGAGTAATTTCTATAATTTCTACACCTGCATTTTTTAATTTATCAATAGTGGCTCCATAGATCGAATCACTTAGCAAGGTTTGTAAAACACCTACTCTTTTTCCTTGAAATGTATTTTGGAATCCGTTTTTTAAATAATCTTCATCTAATTTCATTGAAGCAGCATCATTTTTATCAAAACCACGCATTGCATTCATTAAAATTGCATTATCAATTACATTTTTAGTCATTGGTCCAGGAGTATCTAAGGTACTAGAAATTGGCACAATACCCGTTCTACTAAAAACGCCGATAGTAGGTTTTAAACCCACCACAGAATTTAAACTCGAAGGAGATGTAATAGAACCCGACGTTTCTGTTCCAACAGCTGCAACCGCAAAGTTGGCGGCAACAGTAATACCACTTCCTGCAGAACTTCCTCCTGTTTCAAATTCGCCTCTTCCATAAGGATTTAACGTTTGTCCACCTATGGCAGAATATCCTAAAGGACAACCCGAACAGAAAAAATAAGCCCATTCACTTAAATTTACTTTCCCTAAAATTAGTGCACCATTTTCTATTAACTTTTCAACTATAAAAGCATCCGTTTTTGTGTAATTTCTTTGCAAAGCAATTGCTCCTGCCGTAGTTGCCATTTCTTTGGTATTGATATTGTCTTTCAATAAAATTGGCATTCCGTAAATAGAAAATTTTGAAACATCCTTTTTTTGTTTATCCTTTTCTTTGGCTTCTTTTAACACATTCGGATTTAAAGCAATAATGCTATTTAAAGACAACGTTGAATCGCTTTCAAATTTTCGAATTCTATACAGATAAAAAAGCGTTAATTTTTCATAACTCAGTTTACCATCCTTTACACTTGTTTGTAACGAAGGAATATCTTGTTCTAAAATTAAGGGTTTTAATGTTTGATAATCTTGCTCTGTAAAAGAGGCTAATTCTTCATTAAAAGGTTTGTAAACTTCATTCATATCTAAAACTTTAGATTGAAAGAGTTTAAATTTCATTCTACTATTTTGATGGTTTTGCTGTTGTTTAACAACTATAGTCTCATCATATTTTACAAAGGATTTTAAATATTTTTTTCCTTTACAAGCAGTTACTAAAAAGAAAATAGATAAGATAATGATACTTTTTTTCATAAGATTATAAGTAGTTTAAAATCAAAAGTACAAATATTGAACAACAAATAAATTATACTCGTGTTTGTTTTTATGCAATTAATTTAATAATTGTGAGATTAGAGAGACACTAAAAATACTTAACATAAACCACCCTATGAACCCCTGAACTATAGATAAATATCTTGGCAGTCCTTTTGTAGGAATATCTCCAAAACCTAGAGTGGTAAAAGTATTAAGAGAAAGTGTTAACGCATTTAAAAGCTTTATAAAAAGATCAAACAAAAGAAGCATCAAAATCCAAAAACCCATAAAAAAACTAGCTAATAATTTTTTCCTCTTTGGTAAATCTACCCATTTCCCTTTTAAAATATCAGTTTTATCTAATAATTTACTTATAATTTTATAATTGGTAGAAGAAAAATAATAGACTGGCTTCGCTAGCATAAGAAAATAACTTGGGGTCTCTTTTTGGCTTTTATGCATGTACTCTTTAAACTCTGTAAAAGTCATTAAGTCTGCTTTCTTTTCTTCTTCATAAATCTCTTTCATGCTTTCTTTATTTCTAAAATAGCGCGTATAAAAACGAATCCGTTTCATTAATCTATTTCTGTTCATTGTATCCCAAGAATTGGGAAAAAACAGGTAGACAAATGCAAAAATAAAAACAACGTAAATAGACATAATTATAGACTTAGAAGGCTCTGTACCGTATGCTGAAAACACCTTTAAAAACTGATTTATTTTCCAAGTAAAATAGGTTTTAAACGAAGATTCTTTTTCATCTAAATACTGAAATCGATTTGTTTCTAAGTCTTTTAAAGTAACATAGGTTTCATTAGAAAAATCTTTATCATATTGAGATTTATAGCAATCATAAAAAGAACCCAACAATCGTTTTTCAATTTTACACGATTTTGTTAATTCAAATCTATAAGTATCTGTATAGGTTTTTAAAATAGAATCATTTTTATATAGACTTTGATAAGAAGCTGAATTCAATGCACTTTCATTGTATAAATCAAAAATATATTCTTCATAGCCTTTTAGAGAATACATTTTCCCGTTCCAATCATCCCAATCATAAGCATCAATTTTATTAAAATCTTCAATTTCGATCAACACATTTTTTCCAAACTTATTTTCTCCAATGGTATTAATACTTGAAGATGAAACGCCAGATAAATCAAACATAAAATT
>JANQTQ010000123.1:0-1782 GCA_030731625.1 Polaribacter sp.
TAGATGCAGAAATTCCAAAATGGAAAGACGATGCTTGGTATTGGAAAAAAGAAGCTACAGATTGGGGCTGGACTTGGGCTCCAGAAAAAGATAAGCATATGCATCCAAAATATTCTCCAGTAAATAGATATGCCAGAGATATTATAGGTTGTTTAAATAATTGGGTAGATGGTTGGATTGATTGGAATATGGTTTTAGACACTCAAGGAGGTCCAAATTGGTTTAAAAACTGGTGCATAGCTCCAGTAATTGTAAACCCAGAAACAGACGAAGTTTATTTTACACCTCTATATTACACAATGGCTCATTTCAGTAAGTTCATAAGACCAAATGCGCAGGTAATAGGCGTAAATAATTCTGATAAAGGTTTGATGGTTACTGCAGCAGAAAATCCAGATGGCTCTATAGCAGTAGTAGTTTTTAACGAAAATGAATCCGCCAGGAATATAACCATAAATTTAGGTGATAAAAGTGTAAATATTCAATTACAAGGACAGGCAATTCAATCAATCGTAATTCCGTCAACTAATAATAAAACCAACTAAAATAATTTATATGTCAACTCAAGTAAAAAAAGCAAGGGGTAAAGTTCCATTTGGACAAAAAGCTGCATTTGGTGCAGGTCATTTAGTGCTAAATTTATTACCTGGAGCTTTAGGTATTTTTATGTTTTTCTTATTAACCGCTTTCGGAATGGATCCTGTTTTGGCAGGTTTATTAGGTGGTTTACCAAGAATTTTTGATGCAATTACAGACCCAATTATGGGTTTTATCTCAGATAACACAAATTCGAAATGGGGTAGAAGAAGACCATACATTTTTGTAGGTGCAATTTTAAGTGGAATTTTATTTGCTGTTTTATGGCAATTAGATCCAGAGAATACACAGGCATTTAATTTCTGGTATTTCTTAATTTTTTCTATGATTTTTCTAATTGGTAACACAATGTTTGCAACGCCTTTAGTTGGTTTGGGTTATGAAATGACATCAGATTATAATGAAAGAACACGTTTAATGGCATTTTCTCAAACAATTGGTCAAATTGCTTGGATGATTGTGCCTTGGTTTTGGGTATTAATTGCTGATGAGGATTTGTTCGCAACACAAGCAATTGGTGTTCGTCAACTTTCAATTATTGTAGGTGTTATTTGTATGTTATTAGGTGTTTTACCGGCAATATTTTGTAGAGGAATAGACTCTGCAAACATGGAAAATAGAAAAGAAATAAACCTAAAATCTTTAGGTTCTAATATGGTAGATTTATTTAAAGGGATTGTTCAAGTATCTAAAAGTAAGCCGTTTATGAGACTTTGTGGCGCTACGTTTTTAGTATTTAATGGCTTTCAATTAGTTGCATCATTCAGTTTTTTTATCATTGTTTATTACATGTTTAATGGCGATTTTGCTGGGGCTGGTCACTGGCCTGCTTGGTTTTCTACAATAACTGCTATTGTTACTGCATTTGCAGTAATTCCAATCGTTACTGCCATTGCTGAAAAGTTCGGTAAAAAAAATGCATTTATAATATCCACATTAATTTCTATTGTTGGTTATATTTTAAAATGGTGGGGATTCGATCCTGGCAACCCATGGTTAATGTTTATGCCAATCCCTTTTATGGCTTTTGGTTTAGGTGGTTTATTTACATTAATGATGAGTATGACTGCAGACGTTTGTGATTTGGACGAATTAGAAAACGGAATGCCAAGAAAAGAAGGAACTTTTGGTGCAATATATTGGTGGATGGTAAAAATGGGACAAGCTTTAGCTTTAGTATTACAG
>JANQTQ010000123.1:1792-4495 GCA_030731625.1 Polaribacter sp.
CACCAACACAATCCATAGAAACAATGACCAATTTAAGAATTGCTGATATTGTAATTCCTGCAGCAACAGCTGGTATAGCAATTTGGATTATGTGGAATTATAGCTTAAGTGAAGACAGAGCCGAAAAAATTAAAGCAGAATTGGTAGAGCGTAGAGGAGAATTATAAATAAATAACCGTAAAAAAATAATAATAATGTCATACAGAGAAGAACATCATTTTTCACTTCAAAACCTTAATTATTCTGAGAATGTTGGAGTAGATTTCGAAAAATATTCTGAAGAAGATTTAGTATCACTTTGGAGAAAAACCGTTAAAAAAGGAATGCATGGTATTTGTTTTAGCATGTACGAAGATGGACAAGAACCAGGAGATACAATTACAGAAGAACAAGTAGAAAGAAGGATAAAAATATTAAAACCACATACAAAATGGATTCGTTCATTTTCTTGTATTGAGGGTAATGAGCACATACCAAGAATTGCTAAGAAGCATGGATTAAAAAACTTAGTAGGTGCTTGGTTGGGTGATGATATGGAGAAAAATGAACTAGAAATAGCAGGACTTATACAATTAGCCAAAGAGGGTTGTGTAGATATTGCTGCTGTTGGTAATGAAGTAATGTATCGAAAAGATTTAACTGAGCAACAATTAATAGATTACATTTGGCGAGTAAAAGATGCGCTAAAAGATTTAGATATTCCTGTAGGTTATGTAGATGCTTATTACGAGTTTTCTCACAGACCAGCCATAACAAACTCTTGTGATGTAATTTTAGCCAACTGTTATCCTTATTGGGAAGGTTGTAATATAGAACATTCATTATCACACATGCAACAAATGTTTGGTCAGGCAGCTGCAGGTGGAAATGGAAAAAAAGTGATTATTACAGAAACAGGTTGGCCTAGTCAAGGTAGTAGTTTAAGAGGTGCACATTCTAACGCAGAAAACGCCATGAAATATTTCATAAATGCACAAGCATGGTCGGAAAAAGATAATATAGAAATGTTCTATTTCTCTTCTTTTGATGAATCTTGGAAAGTTGGAGCAGAGGGAGATGTTGGAGCTTACTGGGGTTTATGGGACAAAAACGAAAATTTAAAATTTTAATAGATTGACTAAAATACAATTTTAGGAATTCTTAAAACGCTGTAATTTTATAGCGTTTTTTTTATTTTAGAACTATACCATTTTTTTACACAATTTAACAATGGGTTTTTTCACTATACATTACCTATACAAAGTAGTTGTTTTTGAACTTATTTTCGCTCTTTGAATAGTTTTAACATTTACCTTTTTTTCTATGTTAATTAAGGTTTTTTTGAAGTAAATTCTGGTTTTAAGGGATTAATAAGTTATGTATGTTTATTGTTTGGGTGTAAAATGGTAATTTTTATTATTTTAAAGTTAATATTGTATTCAATGTTTTAAATATATAATTATGAAAAAAATTACTTTATTATTTGCCTTATTGATATCATCAATTGGGTTTTCACAAACTTATGATTTATTAGAATCATTTAATGGTACTGGACTAGAAGGTACTTTTGGTGGCACAACTGCAGCTTATGATGCTGATCCTACAAGTGCATCCACTCAAGTAGTTAAAATAACCAGTACTAGTGGTACAGGGGAAGTTTGGCAAGGTATTAATGTTGTTTTAACTAGCAATTATACTTTAACTTCAGCAACACAATTATCAATGCAGATGGATGTTTATTCAACCACAGCAATAACCATCGCACCAAAAGCTCAAGGTGGTGTATCCGGAGCTCCAAATGCAGTTACTTCTGTAGATCATACTGGATCAGGATGGGAAACGTTAACGTTTACTTTTGATAAAACATTGGATGGACAAGGACCAGCTAATGGCAATTATAGTGATTTTGCGCTCCATATAAATTGGAATACAGCAGGGAATGCTTATGGAGCTCCAGATGGTAGAGTTTTTTACATAAAAAACCTTAAAGGTTTGGGTGTAGCTGCTCCTCCAGGTCCAACACCTCCTACAACAGCTCCAGCAAATCCACCAGCAAGAAATGCTTGGGATGTTATTTCACTATTCAGTGATGCGTACACACCAACAGCAATAACTAATTTTGATGCAGGATGGTGTGGAAGTGGTTCTGTAGAAGAAGTTGATATTAATGGGAATAAAATTTTACTTTGGAAAAGTAATCCTTGTCAAGGTATAGAAATGACTCCTATAAATGCTACTGCATTTACTCATATGCATTTAGATCTTTATATTGCAGAAGGAACTGATATAATTGGTAAAGTTTTTAATTTAAAGTTCGTTGATACAGCAGATAACAATGTTTTAGAAGTTAATTTTAATCAAGCTACTTCTCCTGCTTTAGAGGCTGGAAAATGGATTACAATTGATGTTCCAGTAAATTTAGCTGCCTTTGATAAATTGAATCAATTTGGTATTACTTCTGGAAACCTTAATAATCTAGCATGGTATGATAATCTTTATTTTTACAGAGCAGCAACTGCAAGTACAGAAAATAACGAATTGTTAGGTTTTTCAATGTATCCAAGTCCAGCTAAAAATTCTTTAACTATTTCTGCAAAAGGAACTATCCAAAACGCAGATGTATTTAATGTTTTAGGTAAAAAAGTAAGTTCTTTTACAGTGAATAAAACTAAGGAAACTTTAGATGTTTCTAACCTTGCAACTGGTATTTACTTAGTTAAGTAT
>JANQTQ010000124.1:0-258 GCA_030731625.1 Polaribacter sp.
GTTGAAAATAAAAATAGGATACAATAAAAAATACCTGAATCGCAACCTCGTATTTGGAATATTATGGCTAATTATGAGCTTATTAGGGATATTTACTAAAGAAAACCCATATTGGACAGACTACGGATTTTTAATTATTTCGTTTTTATATTTAGGAACTTATTTTTAGGGAAAAAGAAACAAATATTTGACCATTGAAAATGGACAAATATCTTTTAATAAACCTTTTGGAAAGAAAATCAATTTGACGGAAATAAA
>JANQTQ010000124.1:268-4481 GCA_030731625.1 Polaribacter sp.
AGATGGAGATAATGATTTTTTACAAACCAATATTAAAAATAGAAGTTTGAATTTAAATCTAATCTATTGGATAAAATAACTCGCTATTGTTAATTCCGTGTAGTAAAAATCACTGTTTTTAATTTCATTTAAAACGTGTTACTTTTTTGCTAACTTTTTAATTTCTTACTAAATTGCTTGTTCATAAAAACCGCAAAATTAAATATAAAAAATCGTTGCGTTTAATTTTTAAACTGATCATCAAAATATAGAAAAACAGACTATGAAAAAACTATTCTTCTTAATTCTTTGCTTAATTTTTAGCCATACGTACTCTCAAGAAATAACAGAAAAAAAGGTTTTATCCGAAGTAAATGAAGTAACCGTATTTATTAAAGACGCTCAAATTACACGAAAAAAATCAGTGGATTTAACAAAAGGCATCACCATCTTAAAATTTATTAATTTATCACCATTTATTGATACTAAAAGTATTCAAGTAAAAGCCAACGGAAATATCACGGTGTTATCTGTAAACCATCAACAAAATTATATTGACAAACTTGATAAACAACAAGAATTGATAGACTTGGAAGCTAAACTTCAAGTAATTGAAAGCAAGATGAATCTTGAAAAAACGTATGTAGATATTTTAAAAGAAGAATTATCTTTTTTACAAGAAAATAGAAACATAGGCGGTAAAAATGAGGAATTAAGTGTTTCAAATCTTAAGGAAGCATCTATTTTTTACAGCACAAAATTAACTGCTTTAAAGCTTAAAGAAATTGAACGTTATAAAACATTAAACGAGTTAAACAAATCAAAAAATGATGTAAATCTTCAAATTAAAACATTAACCAGTAAAAGAGATTTTCCTAATGGAGAAATACTTGTTAAAATAGACGCTAAAAATAATACAAAAGCAAATTTTGAACTTTCATATTTAGTAGGGAATACAGGTTGGTATCCAACTTATGATATTAGAGCAAAAAATATAAACGAACCAATAGAAATTATTTATAAAGCTAATATTAAACAAGACACTAAAATCGATTGGAATAATGTAAAATTACGATTGTCTTCTGGAAATCCAAATATTTCTGGAGTTGCGCCAGAATTAAAAACGTATTTTTTAAATTACAATACATTGCCTCCTACGTATAATTTAATTTCTAATGAAATTAAAGGAAAAGTCGTTGACGAAAATCAATCGCCAATTCCTGGGGCAAACGTTGTTGTAGTGGGCACAACTATTGGTGCAAGTACAGATTTTGATGGAAATTATTCAATTACAATACCAAATAATTCAAGTCAGTTAGAATTTTCATACATTGGTTATGAAAGTCAAATTAAACAAATAACAAGCGCTACACTAAATGTGAACTTAAAAGAAGATAGTCAAACACTAGATGAAGTTGTTATTGTTGGATATGGTAGTAAAAAAAGAAAATCGGCAAATGAAGTGCTAGAAGGTAAAGTTTCTGGGGTACAAATACGAGGTGCTAGTAGTATTCAAATTCCTGCTGAGCAAGTTGTAAAACAAACAACTGTTGATTTTGATATTGAAATTCCGTATTCAATAAAATCTGATAACAAAAATTATGCTGTTGATATGGCAAATTATAATTTACCTGCAGCCTATAAATACTTCTGTGTTCCAAAAATAGATAAAGATGCATTTTTGATTGCCAACATTTCTGATTGGGAAAAATATAATTTGTTAGAAGGCGAAGCAACTATTTTTTTCGAGGACACTTATATTGGCAAAACATTATTAGATGTTAGGTATGCAACGGATACATTACAGATTTCACTTGGAAGAGATAAAAATGTTTCCGTAAAAAGAGAAAAAGTAAAAAATTTTACGACAAAGCAGTTCATTGGTAGTAAAAAAGAGGAAACAAGAGTTTGGAATATTTTTGTAAAAAATAATAAAAATCAAAAAATAGATATGCTTATTTTTGACCAAGTTCCGGTTTCCACCCTTGAGGAAATTAAAGTTGATATTTTTGAAACTTCCAAAGCGAAGCATACTCTTGAAACAGGAGAAATTAAATGGGATTTTTCAATAGAACCTAATGAAAGTAAGAAATTTGAATTAAAATATTCCGTGAAATATCCAAAGAATCGAAATTTGATTATCGAATAAACAATGGAAAACAACTCATCAATATATGGGTTTGGAATTCGATAACTTTTTAGAGTTCAAATAATGTTTTTAACCTTAATAATATTGTTTGAACTTTAAAAAGTAAGTAAATAAAAAATGAGTACAGAAAAATTACAGTTAACTATTTTATTTCAAAAAGAACCCTACTAAATAAATAGATCTTCAGAAACTTTACTTTCTAAATTGTCAAAATCATACAAATTTTTATCTAATAAATGCGAAGGAGAAACATTTTGCAAAGCATTCATCATAATTGCATTTCTATTTGGAAATTCAGTTTCCCAATCGGCAATCATTTCTTTTACTTTTTTACGTTGTAAATTTTCTTGAGAACCACATAAATTACAAGGTATAATTGGGAATTCCATGAAATTAGCATACGTTTCAATATCACTTTCATTGCACAAGGCAAGTGGTCTTAAAACAATTAAATCGCCCGCATCATTTTTAAACTTTGGTGGCATGGTTTCTAATTTTCCAGAAAAAAAGAAGTTTAAGAAAAAAGTTTCTAAAATATCATTTTTATGATGTCCCAAAGCCAACTTATTACAGCCTAAATCTTTGGCAGCTTCATACAAGGTGCCTCTGCGCAAACGCGAACACAAACTACAGGTAGTTTTGCCCTCTGGTGTTTTATCCATTACTATTTTGTAGGTGTTTTTTTCTATAATTTTAAAATCAACACCCAAATTAGTTAAATAGGTTGGTAAAACTTCTTCCGGAAAACCAGGTTGTTTTTGATCTAAATTAACAGCAATAATATCAAACGAAATGGGTGCAACTTTTTTAAAGTGCAACATCATATTTAATAAGGCATAACTATCTTTTCCGCCAGAAAGACACACCATAATTTTATCTCCTTCTGCAATCATACTGTATTGCTGAATGGCTTCTGCTACAGAACGCTGTAATTTTTTTGTAACCTGTTTTACGTTTTCCATGGATGCAAAAATAGGAGTTTGAAAAGGAAGTTTGAAAAAGAATTCACAAAAAAATAGTTGAAGTATTTTTGAGCTGTTTTTACACTGTTTTTTCTAATGCATCTTTATATTGAGCCTCTTTAATTTCAAAAAACATTTTTAATAGTAAAAAAGGAGCAATCACCAAGCCCGATAAAATATTAGAATTCGTGTTTTCATACCAATCTTTCGGCAGAAATCCCCAAATAAGGATTCCTAAAATTATAGAAATATGAAGGATGATAACTCCCTTTGATAAAAACACATTTCCGTTTAAATTTTTTAGGTCATCATTAAAAAATAATAGCAATTCTCTAAGTGAAAAAGTTATTAACGTAAGGTTAAACAAGGTGTGTTGAAGCATTAATACTTGTAGATTTATAAATAGTAGCTCATTATTTTTCCAATCTAGCATTAATCCGAAGAAAATGAAAATAAAGATAAAGTAGATACATAAAATAAATAGTTTGCTTTTTAAAGTAGCATAATAGGTTTGTTTATCGGCTATTTTATCTCTTTTAAAAATATAAAAAGCAATGCTAATAAGGGTTCTTATAAATTCATGAAACCAAAAAAGATATATCATGTAAAAAACACTTATTTCATTATTCACAATCGTCATCAATGTAAAAAACGTCATAAATAATAACGAAACATACGATGTTTTTAAGAATGATTGTAATCTCATTTAGTTTGGTATTATTTTAAATAATTTAATTTTTATAAAAATCCTCGATTTTTCTGACTTCTGAAATAGGTCATTTGACGTATATTTCAACAAAATATAAAGCTGTTTTATAATTTTTAAATTGATACATACAATTTAATAGGATAGTACAAGTTTAATTTCCCCTAATTTTAAACAAATACGTAAATATTGATAAATATTACCTTTAGTTTAAATTTTTATAAAGTTCATTTTGTTAATTAGAAATAAAATATTGATATTTGCCAAGAAATAAAAAAGACATGAACTTTATTCAATTTCATCATCATCATTTTTACAATTGCAATCAAGCGATATAAAAGTGTATTGAATAAAATCAACATATTTATAAACCAGTTTGAGCAAATCAAGCGGGTTTTTTAATTTTAAACCGTATTT
>JANQTQ010000125.1 GCA_030731625.1 Polaribacter sp.
CAAATTATTTGGTATGGTCGAGAATATTCGCCTGCAAGAGGTTGGGATTTAGAAAAAGATATTATTACGAAAACGATTGGTAGAAAAACGGTTTTAGATGAATATTATATAAAAAAGTAAGACACTAATTTCACGAATCACACTAATTATTTCACAGAGAATCACCGAAAAAACGCAAAGAATCACAGAGTGTTTTTTCACAAAAAAAAGGAAACTTCCCCTTTAAAAATTAAAATAGTTTGTGTTCATAAAAAAAGCTCCAACATTTTTATGTTGAAGCTTTTCCCTTCTTAATTCAAATTCAATTCAATGTATCCTTTTGATTTCGTTTTAACTATGGTTAGTGATTTAGAAAAATTAATCAAAAATTGAATTGTTTCTTGTTTAGGTTGCATCTGAAAATTAGATGGCTTTTTAGAGTAAAGTTTCATCATATATAATTATTTAATCACTTGGTTCTAAATAATTAACGATGCATTTTCTACTTTATTATTGGTTTACTAAAATAATTTTATTTTTTTCTATTAATTTTCTCATATTTATTAAAGCATAACGCATTCTACCCAAAGCTGTATTGATACTTACTCCTGTATTTTCGCTAATTTCTTTAAAACTCATGTCTTTATACATGCGCATAATTAACACCTCTTTTTGCTCTTCGGGCAACCCTTTTACAAGCTCTTTAATATCATCATAAATCTGATCTTGTATCAATTGTTTTTCGGCATTTAAGCTACTATCTCCCAAAACAGAAAAAATATTAAAGTCGTCTGTATTTTTAAATTTAGGCATCCTATTATTTTTTCTAAAATAATCGATTACTAAATTATGTGCAATACGCATAACCCAAGGTAAAAATTTCCCTTCTTCGTTATACTTTCCTTTTTTTAATGTTTTAATTACTTTTATAAAAGTGTCCTGAAAAATATCTTCGGTAAGATCTTTATCCTTAATTTTACTATATATAAAACTGTATAAACGTTGTTGATGTCTTTTAATTAAGACTTCTAAACTAGCTTCATTACCTTCTATATAACGCTTTATTAAAATACAGTCTGTTTCTTCTTGTGTACGCATCATAACTACTTTTTTAAGAGAGAAAAGTTTCTTTCTTTTGATTTATATATCAATATTTTAAAAAGTAATTTTTAACTATATGCGTCTTATTTAGTGATTGTTAAGTCCTCAAATATATAAATATTTTTTCATCCAACAAATATTTTAACAAAATCAATCTTAATCTTTTTTTTAGTGGATGAAATTAATAGTATTTTTATAGCTTATATTTTTTTAAAAATGAAGACCGATCTTTCAAAAGTAAATCCTAAAGAAAACATCATTATTAAAGGTGCAAAACTGCATAACTTAAAAAACATTGATGTGGTAATTCCTAGAAATAAACTTGTAGTTATTACGGGTCTTTCTGGTTCTGGAAAATCTTCTTTGGCTTTTGACACTTTATATGCAGAAGGTCAGCGACGCTATGTAGAAAGTTTATCTTCTTATGCGCGTCAGTTTTTAGGAAAATTAAACAAACCAAAAGTAGATTATATAAAAGGGATTGCACCTGCAATTGCAATTGAGCAAAAAGTGAATTCTACAAATCCGCGGTCAACTGTAGGAACATCCACAGAAATTTACGATTATATAAAACTTTTATATGCCAGAATTGGTAGAACCTACTCGCCTATTTCTAATCAAGAAGTTAAAAAAGACACGGTTTCTGATGTTGTAAACTTTGTAAAAAAGTTTGCTGATAAAACAAAACTTTTACTACTTGCACCCATTATTATTGATGAAAATAGAGATTTAAAAACCTTACTTCAAGTTCTTGAACAACAAGGATATGCGCGTTTAAAATGGAATGAAACAGTATATAGAATTGGTGATTTCCCTCAAGAGTCTTACAAAAACGAAGCGTTGTTTTTAGTGATTGATAGAATTGTAACTAAAGATGATGAAGATTTTTACAACCGATTGGCAGATGCAATTCAGACTGCTTTTTTTGAAGGAAAAGGGATTTGTTTTATAGAAAATTTAGAAGATCATAAAGTTGCGGAATTTAGCAATCAGTTCGATTTAGACGGCATGTCTTTCTTAGAACCAAATACGCATTTATTCAGTTTTAACAATCCTTATGGCGCTTGCCCAACTTGCGAAGGATACGGAAATGTAATTGGTATTGACGAAGATTTAGTGATTCCTAATACAGGATTATCTATTATGGAAGATTGTATTTTTCCTTTTAAAACACCTTCTTATATTCATTATAAAGAAGATTTAATTTCAGTTGCATATCAATTTGATATTCCTATTCATAAACCTTGGTTTCAGTTAACTGATACACAAAAAGAATTGGTTTGGAATGGCAATAAATCTTTTAACGGGATTCATCATTTCTTTGCTGTTTTAGAAGAAAAAAGTTATAAAATTCAGAATAGAGTAATGCTTTCTCGTTATCGAGGAAAAACAAAATGTACCACTTGTAATGGTAAACGTTTACGTAAAGAAGCTAATTATGTAAAAATTAATAATCATACAATTTCTGATTTAGTAACGCTTCCTTTAGATGAGTTATCTGTTTTTTTTAAGAACATACAACTAGACAAATACGAAGAAAAAATTGCAAAACGATTGCTTACAGAAATCAACAATCGTTTACTTTTCTTAACGGATGTTGGCTTATCCTATTTAACAATCAACAGAACTTCAAACACACTTTCTGGTGGCGAAAGTCAGCGTATTAATTTGGCAACTTCTCTAGGAAGTTCACTGGTTGGTTCTATGTATATTTTAGATGAACCAAGTATTGGTTTACATCCAAAAGACACAGAAAGATTGATAAAAGTTTTAAAGGATTTACGCGATTTAGGAAACACAGTTATTGTTGTAGAACATGATGAAGACATCATGAAAGAGGCAGATTACATTATAGATATTGGACCAGAAGCAGGAACTTTTGGTGGACATGTTGTGGCAGAAGGAAATTTTGCAGAAATCTTAAAATCTTCTTCTTTAACGGCTAAATATCTAAATGAAGATTTAAAAATTCATGTTCCTAAAAAACGAAGAACCTCCAAAAATAGCATCCAAATTATTGGCGCAAGAGAACATAATTTACAAAATATTGATGTTACTTTTCCGCTAAACGGATTAACGGTGATTACCGGAGTTTCTGGTTCTGGAAAAAGCACCTTGGTAAAAAGTATTTTATATCCTTCAATGCAGAAAAAACTGAATGGTTTTGGAGATAAAATCGGTCAACATACAGAAATTAAAGGCGATTTTGAAGATATAAAAAACGTAGAATTTATAGATCAAAATCCTATTGGGCGCTCATCTCGCTCAAATCCGGTAACGTATATTAAAGCCTATGATGACATTAGAGCGTTATTTTCTATTCAGAAATTGGCACAAATCAGAAATTATAAACCCAAACATTTTTCTTTTAATGTAGAAGGTGGTCGTTGTGAAGTTTGTAAAGGAGACGGAATTGTTACCATCGAAATGCAATTTATGGCAGATGTTCATTTAGAATGTGATGCTTGTAATGGAAAACGTTTTAAAAAAGAAGTTTTAGAAATTACCTTTGATGGAAAATCAATTGACGATATTTTAAACTTAACGATTGATGATGCTGTTGAATTTTTCTCTGAAAATTTAGTGCCAAAAATTGCTAAAAAACTAAAACCTTTGCAAGATGTTGGTTTGGGATATGTGCAATTAGGGCAATCTTCATCTACCCTTTCTGGTGGTGAAGCGCAGAGAATTAAACTAGCTTCGTTCTTGGTAAAAGGAATTACAAAAGACAAAGCCTTATTTATTTTTGATGAACCAACAACAGGTTTACATTTTCATGATATCAAAAAATTATTAGCTTCTTTTAATGCCTTAATCGATAAAGGACATTCTATCATTGTAATTGAGCATAATATTGAGCTCATTAAATGTGCAGATTATATTATTGATCTCGGTTTAGAAGGTGGGAAAAAAGGTGGAAATCTAATTTTTCAAGGAACTCCAGAAGAATTAGCTAAAAATAAAACGTCTCTTACAGCGAAGTATTTGACAGAGAAATTATAATTTAATACTTTTTTCTAGAAGCTATTTCCTAATGGAATTTAACTTGAACGAAGACAAAAGGATACTTGCTTTTTCTTCATTATGATAAAAATCAGCACGAAGAAAAGAACTCAAACAGAGAGTCTGTCTTATGCATAGATGAAAGGTTTAATTAGCGCTAGACTTATTTTTAGAAACTTTATGAATGTCTATATTGCTCGTTATAATCATCAAATTTTAGATTCACCAAGCTTCAAAAAAAAAACATAGAAATTGAATACCTCTAAATTTTCAATTTTATAAAAAACGGTAAAAACAATCATTAATATCACAAAAAAAGTCTTCTCGTTTCTGAGAAGACTTTGTTTTTTGGGTGGAAGACGG
>JANQTQ010000126.1 GCA_030731625.1 Polaribacter sp.
CCTTTTGGATACATGTAAATTCCACCTTTAATCATATTTCTATGAAAATCAGAAACTAAAGAACCAATATATCTACTTGTATACGGTCTTTCTCCTTCTTCTTCCTGACAATATTTTATATATTTTTTTATCCCAAGAGGAAAGTCTAAATAATTTCCTTCATTTACAGAATACATATTACCGTCTTCTGGGAATTCCATATTTGGATGAGACAAGTAAAAAGAACCAATGGCAGGGTTTAGTGTAAAACCATTTACACCATCGCCAGTTGTGTAAACAATCATAGTAGATGTGCCATACACAACATAGCCAGCAGCAACTTGTTCGCTACCTTTTTGTAAAAAATCTTTTAATTGAACAGGTGTTCCAACGGGAGTTACACGTCTGTAAATAGAAAAAATAGTTCCTACAGAAACATTTACATCAATATTTGATGAACCATCTAGAGGGTCTATTAAAACAACATATTTATTTTGATGATTTTCATCTTGACTGTTAATGCTTATAAAACTATCTTCTTCTTCACTTGCAATTCCACAAACAATATTTCTACGTGTTAACGTCTGTATAAATTTGTCGTTTGCATACACATCTAATTTTTGTTGATCCTCACCTTGAATGTTAGTATCGCCAGCAGCACCAATAATATCAACTAAACCAGCCTTATTTACTTCGTGATTTACTACTTTTGCAGCCAGCCTTATAGAGTTTAAAAGACTCGAAAGTTCACCAGAACTGTATTTAAAAGCATGTTGATTTTCAATAATAAATTCTCCTAGAGTTTGTTTTTGTGCAGTCATTTTTTTAGTTAAAGTTGATTATACAAAGATGCTAATTTTTTTTAACTATACCGATTTCGTAAGCAATGTTTTTACTGAAAAAAAGTACTGTTTTATTACGAAAAACATAAATTTTTAACAAATCAAAAATAAACGTTCAAAAACATCAAATATTTTTAAGCAAAACCAAAACAACTATCTTTGGCAAAATTTTTAGAAAATGAGTTTTATCATTAGAGAAGGACAAGAAAAAGATGTACAAGCTGTTTTAGATTTAATAACAGAATTGGCAGTTTTTGAAAAAGAACCAGAAGCGGTAGAAATTACAGTTGAAGATTTGTTAAGAGATGGTTTTTCTGATGCTCCAAAATTTAAGCTTTTTGTTGCTGAAGAGCATAACGTAGTTATTGGTATTGCTTTATTTTACGAACGATATTCTACTTGGAAAGGAAAAGCAATTCACTTAGAAGATTTGATGGTAACAGAAAGTAAACGAAAAATAGGAGCAGGTAAAGCGTTGTATTCTGCAGTTTTAAAATATGCATACGAAAACAATTTTAATAGAGTTGCTTGGGAAGTAATTGACTGGAACATAAATGCCGTTAATTTTTACAAAAGTACAGGAGCTACGTATTTAAACGATTGGTCTGTTGTACAAATGGATAAAGAAAATTTAGAAAAATATATACAAAATAATTAAGATGAAAATTTTTAAGTTTGGTGGTGCTTCTGTAAAAGATGCAGAAGGCGTAAAAAATGTAGCTTCAATTATTAAAAATGAAGGTGCAAAAGATACTTTAGTAGTAATTTCTGCTATGGGCAAAATTACAAATGCTTTTGAAGAAGTTGTAGAAGCATACTATAACAAATCCGACGAATTACCAGGCAAATTAAGCTTTATAGAAGAGTATCATAAAAATATAATGAATTCTTTGTTTGATAAAGAAGATGCTGTTTACAGAGATGTTGATATTCTTTTTGGTGAATTAGGTTGGTTTTTAGCTAGAAATTCATCACAAAGATATAATTATGTATACGACCAAATTATTTGTTTTGGAGAGTTATTGTCAACCAGAATTGTAAGTGGCTATTTATCTAAAATAGGCACAGAAAACACTTGGTTTGATGTGCGTAATTATATTAAAACCGATAGTAATTACAGAGATGCAAAAGTAGATTGGGAACTTACAGAAGCTATTATTACTAAAAAAGTAGACGCTTCTAAAATTAATATTACTCAAGGTTTTATAGCGGCAAACGATACAGAAAACACCACAACCTTAGGTAGAGAGGGGTCTGATTATACAGCGGGTATTTTTGCATATTGCTTAAATGCAGAAAGTGTAACTATTTGGAAAGATGTAGAGGGTGTTTTAAATGCAGATCCAAGGGTTTTTTCTGATACTACTTTATTAGAGCAAATTTCTTATGAAGAAGCCATAGAAATGGCTTTTTATGGTGCGTCTGTTATTCATCCAAAAACATTACAACCACTTCAAAAAAAGGAAATTCCTTTATTAGTTCGTTCTTTTTTAAATCCAAAAGAAACAGGCACAAAAGTATCTAAAGGTTCTACTTTAGTACCGCATATTCCTTGTTTTATTGTTAAGAAAAATCAGATTTTAATTTCGATATCGGCATTAGATTTTTCTTTTATGGTAGAAAATAATATCAGTTATATTTTTCAGCAACTACATGATTATCAGTTAAAAGTAAATTTAATTCAGAATTCTGCAATTAGTTTTTCTGTTTGTATTGATGATAAATTTAAAAAGTTTGATGATTTTTATAACGAGTTAAAAGCGCAATTTAAAATTGAAGTTCAAAAAGAGGTAGATTTATATACTGTGCGCCATTTTAATGATAAAGCTATTGCTGTTATAGAAGAAAAAGGAGCGTCATTATTAACTCAAATCAATAAAGAAACGTCTCAAATTGTAGTGAAACCTAATTAATAAAAAGGTTGCTTTAAATTTTTTAGTAAGTTTGCAGTTCCATCTAATTTTAGTTCATGGCATTAGTAACATCTAAAGAAATAGCACAAATAATAGGTTTAAAGAAATTTGGTTTTCTAGGTACATTTGTAGGCTGGTTGCTTATCAGGGTATTAAGAATTTCTGCTGTTAACAGAATTTATAATAATAATAAAAATAAAACGGAATTAAATTTTTTAAACGGTGTTTTAGACGACTGTAAAATAAAGTTTGAAATCCCGGAAGAAGATTTAAAAAGAATTCCAAAGACAGGTGCTTTTATTACAGTTTCAAATCATCCTTTAGGCGGAATAGATGGTGTTTTGTTGTTAAAATTACTCATTGAAAAAAGAAGTGACTATAAAATAATTGGTAATTTTTTAATGCATCGAGTACTGCCAATAAAACCGTACATATTACCTGTAAATCCGTTTGAAAACAGAAAAGAAGCAAAATCTAGTGTTGCCGGAATTAAGCATGCATTATTGCATTTAAAAGAAGGGAAGCCTTTAGGAATTTTTCCTGCAGGAGAAGTTTCTACCTATAAAGATGGTAAATTAATTGTTGATAAACCTTGGGAAGAAGGAGCTGTTCGATTAATTAAAAAAGCCAATGTACCCGTTATTCCTATTTACTTTCATGCAAAAAATAGTCGCCTATTTTATTTTTTATCAAAAATTAGCGATACGTTAAGGTCTGCCAAATTACCATCCGAGGTAATGTCTCAAAACGGTAAGATTGTAAAGGTTAGAATTGGTAAACCTATTTCTGTTGCTGATCAAGAAGAGTATAAAGACATAAATTCTTTTTCAGAATTTATCAGAAAGAAAACATATATGTTGGCAAATCCGTTTAAAAAAGCGCACAAGCTACTATCTACTCAGAATATTAAAATTAAAAAATCAGTAAAGAAAATAACAGTTCAAAAAAACGTAGATCTATTTGTTAAAGAAGTAGATGGGCTTAGAGAAAATGATGCTAGACTTTTAGAGAGTAAGAATTATGAAGTGTTTTTTGCCAATGCAAAACAGATTCCTAATTTGTTGCATGAAATAGGAAGATTGCGCGAAATTACCTTTAGAGAAGTTGGTGAAGGCACAAATAATGCCATAGATTTAGACAAGTACGATAAGTATTATCATCACCTTTTATTGTGGGACCGAGAAGCAAAATGTTTGGCTGGAGCTTACAGAATGGGACTTGGTAGAGAGATTTATAAAAAGTATGGTATTAATGGTTTTTACGTTCAAACACTATTTAGAATTGAGCCAGAACTGTATCAAATGATGGAAAATACCATAGAAATGGGGCGTGCGTTTATTATTGCAGAATATCAGCAAAAACCAATGCCATTGTTTTTATTGTGGAAAGGAATTGTGCATGTTACCTTACGTTACCCAGAATATAAATATTTAATGGGTGGTGTTTCTATAAGCAATCAATTTTCTGATTTTTCTAAATCGTTAATGATCGAGTTTATGAAATCTCATTATTACGATCCATATATTGCGCAATATATTTATCCTAAAAAAGAATACAAAGTAAAATTAAAAGACGCCGATAAAGACTTTGTATTTGATGCAACGCAAGCAGATATGCAAAAGTTTGATAAAATTATTGATGAAATAGAACCAGGAGCCTTAAGAATTCCTGTTTTAATTAAAAAGTACGTAAAACAAAATGCACGTTTAGT
>JANQTQ010000127.1:0-4168 GCA_030731625.1 Polaribacter sp.
AATATAGATTCTACAGATGATAAACTTTTACCCGTAATTTCTACAATTTCTTGATAACTTTTACCATCAATTTTAGCCAATGTAAAGATTACTCTTTGACTTTCTGGCAAGGTATGTATCGCTTTAAAAATAGTTGCAGATTTTTCTTTATTTTCTAATAAAATACCTGGATGATCGAACTCTGTAAAATAGCTCGTTTTATCCATAGGAATTTCATTTCCCATAATTGATTGCATAAACGCAAAACGTTTTTTTGTATTCTTCTTTCTGATGAACTCTAAAGATTTATTCGTGGCAATTCTATAAATCCAAGTAGAGAGTTTAGAGTCTCCTTTAAAATTAGAAATCGATTTAAAAACCTCTAAAAAAACTTCTTGTGCAATATCTTCTGCATCTTCTCTATTAGGCACAAAAGAAATACAAGTACCAAAAACCTTCTGCTGATAATCATCTAAAAGTTGACTATATGCAGCTTGTTTTCCAGCCTTTAATTCCTCTATAAAACGTAATTCTTCCAATGGGGTGTTTATCAAAAGTAAACATACAAAAAATGCTTTACTAGTGTAAAAAAAACATTAATAAAATGTATATTTGCACTTTAATTCCTTTTTATGAAATTATTATTACTTACTTTAGGTTTATTGTCGCTTGCTGTAGCCGGAATTGCTATAAAAATCTGGGCTAAAAAAGATGGTAAATTTGCAGGTACTTGTGCTAGTCAAAACCCAATGTTAAACAAGACAGGAGAATCTTGTGGCTTTTGTGGAAAAACACCAGATAAGTTTGATAGTTGTTCTGAACCGCAGCATAATTAAACCTTTAAAACAATAATGATTTTATCTGTAATTTTCTACGTTTTTGTAGTATGTACAGTTATTCAGTTAAGCTATTTATTTTTTTTGGCATCCTTTCTTTCTAAGGTAAAAAGACCCAGAAAAACAAAAATAGAAATTCCTGTTTCTGTTATCATCTTAGTGAAAAATCAAGGTGAAAATATCCGCAATTTATTGCCTTTAATTATAGAGCAAACGCATTCTAACTTCGAAATTGTTTTAATTGATAATGCTTCTTCTGATGAAACTAGTGATATTATTGAATCATTCGCAGAAAAACATTCAAATATTAAAATTGTAACCGTAGAAAATAACGAAGCTTTTTGGGCTAGTAAAAAATACGCATTAACATTAGGCATTAAGGCATCTAAATACGACCATTTATTATTTACAGATGCAGATTGTCATCCTGTTTCTAAAGATTGGATTACAGAAATGAGTAGAAATTATACCTCTAAAAAAGCTATAATTTTAGGATATAAAAAATACAAAAAAGAAAATACTTTTTTAAACCTTTTTATTCGTTTCGAAAACTTAACAACTGCTATTAAGTGTTTTGGTTTTTCTAAAAGAAACTTATCTTACATGGCTTTTAATGGTAATTACGCATATAATAAAGCAACCTTTTTTAAGGTAAACGGATTTATAAATCATATGAAAATAAATTTTGGAGAAGCTAATTTGTTTATAAGAGATGCTTCAACAAAAGAAAATACTACGATCTGTTTATCAGAAAATAGTTTTATAGAAACAGACGCGCCAACATCATTTTCTAAATGGTTTGCTGATAAAAAAGATGTAGATTCAATTAAAAAAGATTACAAATTTAAACATCGTTTTTTATTAAATGGATTTACTTTTACAAAGGTACTTTTTTATGCTTTGGCCATTACTTTACTTTTTACCTACTCATACACACTAACACTTTCTGTAATTGCGTTTTACTTTATAACAAATTATATCATTATTGGTTTATCAGCAAAAAAGCTAAATGAACCACAAATTATATTTTTCGTGCCTTTTTTAGAAATTGGTTTATTATTGTTTCAAATTAGTATATTTATTGTTAACTTGAAATCAAAACCAAATCATTGGAAATAAACCATAAAATTCTCGACCTAAATATCACCAAAGCTAAAGAAGGAAATCAAGCTGCATTTAGATATTTGTTAGAGACTTATTGGGCATCCGTATACAATTATCAATTAAAACGCACAAAAAGCGAAAATGATGCAGAAGATATTGCAATACAAACCTTCTCTAAAGCTTTTGATAAAATACATACTTTTGATGAAAATTACGTTTTTAAAACATGGTTAATTGCCATTTCTAAAAATGTACATATCGATTTATTACGCAAAAAAAACGCTTCTATCTCTGTAGAAACCACAAAAGAACAAGAAGCAAAAGTATATTTAGTTGTTGATGAAAATCCTACTCCAGAAGATAAAATTATTGGCGAACAAAACTTAGCGAACTTACTTAAAGATATTAAAAAATTAAAACCTAAATATCAAGAGGTCATTCAATTACGCTATTTTCAAGAATTAAGTTATAAAGAAATTTCTAAGCAAATTAACGAACCTATGAGCAACGTAAAAGTAAAACTTTTACGAGCTAAAAAATTGTTAGCAGAAATTATTAAGAGAACCTAAAAATGGAAAGATTTAACGGCTATGAAAAGAGTTTAAATGATTTTTCTGATGAAATTTTAGTAGTTTGTAACAGTTGTAACGAAAAAGCAATCTTAAAAAAGATTGATAAATGTTTTAAAATTACTTGTTTAAAATGTGGTTATAATAAAATGTATTCAAATTCTTTAAATAACCCAGTTCATAAATTATGGTTGCGTATTGAGCTGAATGATGGTGAATTATGGGCTTATAATCTAGAACACTTAGAGTTTTTAAAAAACCATATTTCAGCAGGTTTAAGAGAAAGAACGCTAGAAAATATCTCTAATAAATCTATTGGCAGTAGATTACCAAAATGGATGACTTCAAAAAAAAACAGAGTTGATGTGTTAAAAGCGATTGAAAAATTAAAGCATAAATGAAAAAAATATTCTTTCAATCTTTAGGTCCAGGTTTGTTATTTGCAGGTGCAGCAATTGGTGTATCGCATTTGGTGCAATCTACAAGAGCTGGCGCAGAATTTGGTTTTGGTTTATTTTGGGCTTTACTTTTAGTACATATTTTTAAATATCCCTTTTTTCAATTTGGGCCACGTTATGCAGCTGCAACAGGTGAAACATTATTAGATGGATATAAAAAATTAGGTAAAAGTGTTTTAGCAATTTATTATGTATTAAATTTTGCTACCATGTTTACCATACAAGCTGCTGTTACAATTGTTACTGCAGGTTTGGCATCAAAACTTTTTGGTATTACAAATAACTTAGTCATTTGGTCTACCATTTTAATGGCAATAAGCATATTATTTTTAGTGATTGGAAAATATAAATTGTTAGATAATTTAATGAAAATTATAATTGTAATCTTAACAATAAGTACAATAATCGCCGTTTCTGTTGCTTTATCAAACGCTAAAGAAACTTTTGATTTTCAACAAATTTTACCATCAGGAACTGTAGAAATCACATTTTTAATTGCTTTTTTAGGATGGATGCCTGCTCCTTTAGATGTTTCTATTTGGTCTTCAATTTGGTCTGTTGAAAAAAACAAAAATATAATTCAAAAAATAAAACTTAAAGAAGCAATTTTTGATTTTAATGTGGGCTACATAAGTACCTTAATTTTAGGAATTTGTTTTGTTTCATTAGGCGCTTTGGTAATGTTTAATTCAGGCGAAACTTTTTCTAATAAGGGAATTGAATTTTCATCACAACTAATTAATTTATATACAAAAAGTTTAGGAGATTTTTCTTACATATTTATAGCTATTGCAGCTTTTACAACAATGTTTAGTACAACAATTACAACGATTGATGCATCGCCAAGAGCTATGACAATAACAACAAATTTATTGTTTGATAAAAAAACAAAACTAAATTATTGGTTTTGGATAACTATTCTTTTTCTTGGCACATTTATCATTCTTACATATTTTATTGGAGAAATGGGCGTTTTAGTAAAATTGGCTACCATTTTATCTTTTTTAACAGCCCCTTTTTTTGCAATCTTAAACTACGTTTTAATTACAGGAAAACACACTCCAAAAGAACATCAACCAGGTATTTATTTAAAAATAGTTAGTATTGTAGGTATTTTCTTTCTAATAGGATTTAGTATTTGGTTTTTAACAAGCATTTAAAAGTTTTCTTCGTAAATTTGCTTTTTTAATTACAATAAAAATGGCAATAGAATCTGTAATAC
>JANQTQ010000127.1:4178-4439 GCA_030731625.1 Polaribacter sp.
TTCCTACTGAAAAGCAACAAAAACCAAAATGGTTACGTGTAAAATTACCTGTTGGTAAAAAATATACAGAACTTAGAAGTTTGGTTGATAAATATAAACTAAATACCATTTGTACAAGTGGAAGTTGCCCAAACATGGGCGAATGTTGGGGCGAAGGAACTGCAACATTTATGATACTTGGTAACATTTGTACTCGTTCTTGCGGATTTTGTGGTGTAAAAACAGGAAGACCAGAAACTGTAGAATGGGATGAACCAGAAA
>JANQTQ010000128.1 GCA_030731625.1 Polaribacter sp.
ACAAGTGTAAATGTTTTTCCACTTCCGGCAGAAGCATTGTAAACTTCGAAAGTTGCTGGTTTTTGCACAATTTTATTTTAGTGCAAAATACAAAAAGCCAAACAAATGTTGTTTGGCTTTTAAAGTTATTTTAGAATTACTAAAAAATAATCCTCCAAATTTGCGCTACTAAAAAAGTAATTATAAATCCTGCAATTATTGGTAATATTGACGAAACTACCGTCCATTTTACACTTTTTGTTTCTTTATAGATGGTATAAATAGTTGTACTACATGGATTGTGTAATAAACTAAAGAGCATCACATTTATTGCCGTTAGTAAAGTCCATCCACCAGCTTTTAAAATATCCGCAGTTGCTGTAACAGAATCTAGTTCAAACATTACGCCTGCACCTGCTCCAGCAGAAATTCCAGTTACCATAACCGTTAGCATTAATATTGTTGGAATTACAATTTCGTTTGCCGGAATAGCAACAATATATGCCAATAGAACAACGCCGTTTAATCCTAAGATAAATCCGAAGCCATCCATAGAATGAACTAAATATGCAGCAATACTTTGGTTACCTATCATAACATTACACAACAACCAAATAACTGCTCCTGCAGGTGCCGCAAAGACAATAGCGCGCCATAAAACAATTAAAGTTCTATCTATTAATGAGGTATAAATTGTTTTCCAAAAAACGGGCGTTCTATAAGGAGGCAACTCTAAATTAAAGGTAGAAACCTGTCCTTTTAAAACTGTTTTTGACAAAGCCCATGAAAAGAAAAACATAAAAAAGATTCCTAAAACAGCAATACCAACTACAGCTAATAAAGAAACCAAACTCGAATACGTTTCTGGAACAACAGCACCAATAAAAATGGTTGCCAATAATATTTGGGTAGGCCAACGACCGTTACACAAAGAAAAATTATTTGTAATAATAGCGATTAATCGCTCTCTAGGACTATCGATGATACGCGTTGCAACAACTCCGGCCGCATTGCACCCAAAACCCATACTCATGGTTAATGCCTGTTTACCGTGCGCACCAGATTTTTTAAAAAGAGCATCCATATTAAAGGCAACTCTTGGCAAATATCCAAAATCTTCTAACAAGGTAAATAATGGAAAAAATATCGCCATTGGCGGCAACATTACTGCAATTACCCAAGCAACCGCTAAATAAACACCATCAATTAAAAAACCAGTTATCCACCAAGAAAATCCTACAGAAAGCATACTTTCTTTTAAAAATGGATGAACATTATCTAGCAATAAAGTAGACAACAAACCCGACGGATAATTTGCTCCAATAATTGTTAACCACAAAATCAATCCTAAAAAGAATAACATTAATGGAAAACCCCAAATTTTACTCGTTACAATTCTATCTATTTTTGCATCAATCCCTAAAGTGCCTTTTTGCGAGTTATGTACTACCGTATTTTTTACAATTTTAGCAGCATCCGCATAAATAGCTTCTGTTAAATCATCATGAAAATCATCACCAATTTGCCATCGCAATTCGTTGGATAAATTAATAATCTTATCAAATTCTTCTGTTTCTTTCATCTTCTATTAACTAAGAGTACCATTTTTTAAAGCCTCAATAATATGCGAATCACCTTCTAAAACTCTAAATGCCAACCACCTACTATTAGAAACGGTTGGATATTGGTTTTTAATTGCATTGCTTAATTTTTTAATTGCTTCTTCAAGTTGCGGAGGAATATTTTTTATTCGATGCGGTTTACATATAATTTTACCAGTTACAATATCATGGATTGTAGCGATTAATTCTGGAATTCCTTCTTTAGACCTTGCGCTAGTTGCTACCACAGGAATTCCAAGTTCTTTAGACAAACTTCTGGTATCTATTTCTATATTGTTTTTTTTGGCTTCATCCATTAAATTTAAACACAAAACTGCATTATTAGTAATTTCTAAAATTTGCAAGGTTAAATTTAAATTTCGTTCTAATCTACTCGCATCCACAACAATAATAGTTACGTTTGGTTTTCCAAAAAGGATAAAATTCCTGGCAACTTCCTCATCTTCAGATCGAGACATTAAAGAATAAGTTCCTGGTAAATCTATCAATTTAAATTTTTTCTGCTGATATTCAAAAGCGCCTTCTGCTCTTGTTACCGTTTTACCTGGCCAGTTTCCTGTATGCTGTCTTAAACCTGTTAAAGCATTAAAAACAGTACTTTTTCCGGTATTCGGATTTCCTGCCAACGCGATTACAAAATCTACATTAGAAATATCGACTCCTAATTTTTTAACACCTTCTAAACTATGAAGTGCACAGGTTTCGCAAGCAGATTTAGGTGTTGTACTCATGACTGTTATTTTTTGATATTAAAATTTTTTCTGCCTGATCTTTTCTTAATGCAATCGAAGTTCCTTTAATTAAAAAAGCCGTTGGATCTTTTAAAGGATTTATTAAATTTATGCGAACTTCTGCTCCTCTAACAAATCCTAAATCTAATAACCTTCGTCTGTTTTCGCCTCTACTTTCTTTAGAAATCCCTATAATTGTAGCGGTTTCATTTACCAACAAATTAGATAAACGCGTGTTATTTTTATCTAAAATAGTTTCTGCATCAAGTATCTGAACTGTAATATTTTTAGCAACCAAAGGTGTTAATTTAAACTGCATTCCTTCTGCCTCAAAAACAACTATTTCCTCGTTGCTCTCAATAATTTTTAATTGTGAATCTAAGTGTATTTTTTGGGCTAATATTTCTTTATAGGCATTTGCTGGTTCATCTTCGATATGAATAATTTTACCGAAACTATGTATTGGCATATGAGATAAATCTGTTCCTTTCTTTTCAACAATTTTTCCTGTTTTTGTTGGAATAGGATCACCATGTGGATCAAATTTAGGGTTTCCTAATAATTTTGATATTCGATCTAATTCTTCATCAGATAATTCATGTTCTTTTTGCTCTGCTCTATGATGCCACTCTTTTTTATGAAAACCTGTTTTTTCTGATAAATATTTTTCCCATAACCTGTGTGCTCTAATAATTCTTAATGCATACTCCTGCCCTTCAGCTGTTAATTGCACCAAATGCGTTTCGATACTTATTAAGTCTTTCGAAAGCATTTTATGCAAACATTTTTCAATCAGTCGATGAGAATAGGTTAGCTGATTAATTATTTCCTTTTCAGACAAGCTGTTATTATGATAAAGTAATTTTAAAATATCTTCAACAGCTGTTTTTTTTGATGCTTTAATCGATTTTAAATACGTAAAATAAACTCCGTTTTTGGTATTAAAGACTAATACCAACAGCAGTATTATAACAAAAAATACGACTAGATATAGAATTGGATTATATGAATTCATCATTTTTTAACATATAAATTAGTAGCTATTTTGTTTGATACTGATAATTTTTTACCATCAATTTGTATTGATAAAGAGTCATCAAAATCTTCTTTTTCTAAAACGGTAAGTTCTTTCCCTAAAGTGATGCCTTTTTTAT
The DNA here is from genome assembly GCA_030731625.1 of Polaribacter sp. GTDB lineage: Bacteria > Bacteroidota > Bacteroidia > Flavobacteriales > Flavobacteriaceae > Polaribacter. The sequence continues at coordinate 3,487 of JANQTQ010000128.1, forward strand.
CTAAATACTGCAAAAATTCAGCGGATGAATCTTTTACGCCAACACAAACTCCGCTTTCATTTTTAGACAACGTTGCTAATAAACTTTTTTCTAAAACTTTTAAATTCCCATCGTTATCCGGAATTGGGTCTCCATGTGGATCATGTGAAGGGAAACCTAAAAAAGCATCTAGTTCGTGAATTAATTTTGGAGACTTTATGTGTTCTAATTGCTCTGCAACATCATGCACTTCATCCCAAGAAAAATTTAATTTTTCAACCAAAAACACCTCCCACAACCTATGTTTTCTTACAATGTTAGCCGCTGTTTTTTTACCAAAATCAGTTAAAGTAACGCCCTGGTATTTTTTATAAATAATAACTTCTTTTTCTGATAATTTTTTTATCATATCAGAAACAGAAGATGCTTTTGTTTCTAATTTCTCTGCAATTGCATTGGTACTAATTCCTTTATTAGAAATTATTTCTAAATGATAAATTGCTTTTAAATAATTTTCTTCTGATAAACTAAACATCCTTAAAAACTTAGGATACAAATATACATAATTTTGATTGATTTAAATTTATTTTTAGACAAGACTAAATTTAATTTTATATTTGCATTAAAATTAATATTCGTGAAGCTAAAAATACTATTATTTTTTTTGATTATAACATGTGTAATGCCTGTTTTTACTCAAAATAACTCCATAACTGGTACTATTTCAAGTAATTCTGAAAGTGTTCCTTTTGTAAATATTTATATATCAAAAACTAAAATTGGAACAACTTCTGATGAAAATGGCTTTTATGAATTAAAAAACATTCCAAATGGAAAACACACATTAGTTCTTAGCTGCATTGGTTATCAAACAAAAATTATCAAGATTACAGTTGAGAAAAATCAGAAAACACAAAGAGATTTCTCATTAATTGAAGACAATTCTTTAGATGAAATT
>JANQTQ010000129.1:0-1578 GCA_030731625.1 Polaribacter sp.
GTGTCGTATTCTACTTGTGCACTTTCGTCGTTCGCAGCAATCACCACATTCCCATCTTTATCAATCATTTTTTTAGTAAAGATGTTTCCTCTAAAATAGTTAAAATCGTTTGCTTCGTTATCAATTAAAGGTCTATACACATCGGCAACCCATTCTGCCACGTTTCCAGACATGTCATACAATCCAAATCCGTTTGGAGGATACGATTTTATTTTATTAGGAATGTCCGCTCCGTCAGAACTCCACCCTGGTAAACCACTATATTGGCCGCTTCCTTGTTTAAAGTTAGCCAATTGATCTCCTCTGTTTCTTTTTCCTTTTGCTCTAGAATATTTACCATTCCAAGCATATTTTTTTCTACCTCTTATATTGTTATATTCACGGTTTTCTATGTTTGCTTTTGCAGCAAATTCCCATTCCGCTTCTGTTGGCAATCTAAAACGTTGCGCTAAAATACCATCGGCTTGTGTAATTTTTCTACCTTGAAAATCGCCTCTAGTTCGTTTAGGATCCCCTTTTTGTCTAACCGTTCTTCCTACTCCTTTTTTATAAACGGTAGAATCGCCATCAAATAATTTAGTAGCATCGGTTAAGAACACATCCGTATCAAAAAAGTTACTAATAGAGTCTTGTGCAAAAATATTTTTAATATGTCCTTTATCAATCAAGGTTTTTAAGTTCACTGCATTGGTACGCCATTTACAATATTCATTGGCTTGGATCCAGCTAATACCCACCACAGGATAATCTGAATACGCTGGATGACGAAAATAGTTTTCAGATAAAATATCTGTGTTTCCTAAACTTTTTCTCCAAACTAAAGTATCTGGTAAAATGGAGTTGTAAATATGTTTGTAGTTTTCTTCTGACGGAGGAAAAACATTCTTCATATATTGTACATATAAAAAATATTCTGAGTTGGTTACTTCGGCTTCATCCATATAAAAAGAACGAACGTGTAATTGTCTTGGTGTTGTATTCCAATCGAACATTACATCGTCTTGTACTTGGCCCATTGTAAACGTACCACCTTCTACAGCAACCATTCCTAATGGTGGTTTTTGCCCAATTTCTGTATCTCCTTTAATAAAGTTACCATTTTTTGGGTCATTAAAAGATAAACCAGTTAACCTAGATTTATTAGAATTCGAACTATTACAGCTAGCTAACAGTACTGTTGTTAGGATAACTAATGTTATTTTGAATATGTTTTTCATTTCCTAATTTAAAATTGATAGGGTTTTTTATAGTGATGCAATTTACAATAAATATAATTTCTTACAAGTAAAATATAAAAATTAACGCATCTTCTTATACTTATTCTTATTAAACGATTGCTTTTTTACTTTAGTATAATTTATCTTTGCCAGCTATGAAATATCTAAAAATAATTTGCGTTATTTGAATACTAATGATGAAAAAACTGTTATTCCTTATTTTAGTGCTCTTTTTAGTACAATTTAGTAGTGCTCAAAGCTCAAATTCAGTATTATCTTCTGGTAATTGGTTTCAGTTTTCTGTAGATACTACTGGTGTTTTTAAAATAGATCGTAGTTTATTACAAAGAATAGGGGTTTC
>JANQTQ010000129.1:1678-47932 GCA_030731625.1 Polaribacter sp.
CAATTAAGCGTTTTTGATGATTTTGTATTTTATGAAAAAGAAGAGAAAAATATTTATGCGGTGGGTACACAATGGTTTTCTAAAGAGGACTTTAATATTTTAAACACACAAAAATTTACGTTGCCTTTTAAAAATGCAGTAGCAAACGGAGCTATAAATGTTAGAGTACGAGGGGTTTCTAACTCTTTGGTATCTTCTACAATGGATGTAAAAGTGAATGATCAGGATGCTTTTACCATCAATTATCCCGCAGTATTTAGCAGTTCACTAACAAAAGCGTATGATGTTGAACGAAATGCCACCTTGGTAAATAGTGCTGAGAGTATTACAGTTTCCATTACCTATAATAATAATGGAAATCCGTCTGCCAATGCATTTTTAGATTATATAGAAATAGTAGGGCAAAAGCAATTGTTGTTTTCCAATGATCAGTTTTCTTTTAGAAGTTTAGCACAAGCAAATGCTAGCGGAGTGGTGAATTATCAAATTACAAACGGAAGTACCGCTTTTCAAGTTTGGGATGTTACGAATCCAATACAACCAGCCGCTATTTTAAATGAAAGTACCACAAACGATTTTACCTTTAAAGACGTGGCAGGTTCTTTAAAGGAGTACGTTATTTTAAATGACACTGATTTTTACAGACCAGAAACGGTAGCGAACGCAAAGGTTGCCAACCAAAATTTACATGCCTTACAAGATCTTAATTATATTGTAATTACCAATTCAGAACTTTCTGCTCAGGCACAACGATTGGCAGACTATCATCAAAACAATTCTAATTTCACCACAAGAGTAGTGTTGTTAGAAGAGATTTACAATGAGTTTTCTTCGGGATCACCAGATATTACAGGAATTCGTGATTTTATAAAACATCTGTATGACAGCAATTCATCCGAAGATAAAAAATTAAAATATGTCTGTTTTTTTGGGGATGCTTCCTACGATTATAAAGATCGATTGCAAGGAAACAATAATGCGGTACCCGTAAAATTGTCTACCATTAGTTTTAATTTGGCAAATTCTTGGGTTACCGATGATTTTTTTGTGATGATGGATGCCGATGAAGGAGGCATGGCTAGCAACCATACTGTAGATGTTGCGTCTAGTAGAATTCCCGTGTCCACAATTGCTGAAGCCACCGCAGTGGTTGATAAAATTTTAAATTATTATAGTAAGAATTCGATTGGCGATTGGAGAAACACCATCACTTTAGTGGCAGATGATATAGATGCGGCTGGCGAAGAAGTTTTAGAGCAAGGAGTAGAATCTATTGCGGATGAAATCAAAGTTAATCAGCCTATATTTAATGTCAATAAAATCTATGCGGATGCCTATGTACAAGAAAATTCATCGGGAGGAGAACGGTATCCAGAGGTAAACAAAGCCATTACAAATGCCATAGAAAAAGGAACCTTGGTTTTTGATTATTTTGGTCATGGAGGCGAAGATGGTTTCGCATCCGAAAGAATCTTAGATGTGCCTCAAATTCAGGGTTTTAATAACCCAAATACCTTACCGCTTTTGATTACGGTTACCTGCGATTTTTCTCGATTCGATAATCCCAATAGAATTACCGCAGGAGAGTTAACACTTAAAAACACCAGCGGAGGCGCCGCAAATATGATTACCACTACAAGAGAGGTTTTTATCTCTGTAGGTCAGCGTTTTAATGAAGAATTAATTCGTGTACTCTTAGCGTTTAATAAGGAAGATTTAACGATTTCGGAAGCGTTAATGACCACTAAAAACAATTTTACGAGTTCGCAAAAATTCTTTATTTATTCTTTTGGAGATCCTGCGATGAAATTGGCAATTCCTAAACCAAACATTCGCATCACAAAAATGAATGATGTGGATATCACACAGTCGTTAGACACGATAAGAGCATTGTCTAAAGTAAAATTTGAAGGGATTGTAACAGATAATTCGAATGCTGTTTTAACGGATTTTAATGGAACGCTTTCTACCACGGTTTTTGATAAATTAATAGATAAAACGACCTTGGATAATGATGGCTTCGGAATTAAAATGACGTTTGATACGCAAGATAGTAAGTTGTTTAGAGGAAAATCTACCGTAACAAACGGAACATTTAGTTTCGATTTTATTGTGCCAAAAGATATTAAAATTGCGTACGGAAAAGGGAAAGTAAGTTTTTATGCCGAAAACGGAGAAATAGACAAAGCTGGCTATAATTTTGATGTGGTTGTTGGCGGCATTGATGAAAATGCACCGGAGGATACTCTAGGGCCAGAGATTCAATTATTTATGAATGATGAGTCTTTTATTGATGGTGGCAATACCAATGCATCTCCGAATTTAATTGCCGTATTATTTGACGCAAGCGGAATTAACACCTCCATAACTGCTGTAGACCATGATATTGTGGGGATTTTAGATGGTGATACTTCAAATCCTATTGTGTTAAATGATTTTTATCAAACAGAATTAAACGATTTTACAAAAGGGAAAGTAACCTATACTTTACGCGATTTAGACGTTGGGCCGCACACTTTAAAATTAAAAGCGTGGGATACTTACAATAACTCATCAGAAACCACGTTAAATTTTGTGGTAGTAAGTGATGCCAATTTAAATTTAGAAAACGTGTTAAATTACCCAAATCCGTTTGTGAATTACACAGAGTTTTGGTTTAGTCATAACAAGCCTAATGAGCCGCTAGAGGTGCAAGTACAAGTGTTTACGGTGGCGGGTAAATTGGTGAAAACTATCAACCAAAATGTGCAAACTACCGGTAATTTATCGCGTAGTATCAGTTGGAATGGTTTGGATGATTTTGGAAATAAAATAGGAAAAGGAGTATATATTTATAAATTAAGAGTAAAATCAACCGTAAATAATCTGGTTTCAGAGAAGTATGAAAAATTAGTAATACTGCAATAAAAATTAGATATTTGTAAAATTAACAAGAAAATAAAAAATGAAAAAAATAGGATTTTGTTTAGCACTTTGTGCTTTAATCAGTTTAAAAATGAATGCGCAGCAAAACGCAATTACCACTGCAACTCCTTTTTTATTAATTGTGCCAGATGCTAGAGCAGGAGGAATGGGAGATATGGGGGTTGCAACTACTGCAGATGCGTTTTCTTTATTTCACAATCCTGCAAAAATTGTGTTTAGTGATCGACAAATAAAAACAGGACTAACGTATTCGCCTTGGTTGCGTAATTTAACCGATGATATTTTTGTGGGAAGTGGTTCTTACATCAATAGATTTAGCGAAAATTCGGCTTGGGGAGCAGATTTTAAATATTTTTCTTTAGGACAAATAGATTTAACCGATGATACGGGGAATCCTAACGGAACGATTAACCCGAATGAGTTGGTTGCCACGGGTTCGTATGCATTAAAATTAAGTGAAACTTTTTCGATGGGGGTTTCTTTAAAATACATTCGTTCTAATTTAGCATTTAATGGTACGGCAGGAAATGCATTGCAACCTATTAATTCTTTTGGAGTAGATGTTTCTGGATATTACCAGTCTTTTGAAGAAAATTATGGCGATTTTAATGGTCGTTACCGAATAGGATTTAATATTGCGAATATCGGACCTAAAGTTTCTTATGTGCCGGGTGAAGAAGATTTTATTCCTACAAACTTAAAATTAGGAGGTGGATTCGATTTTATCTTAGACGATTATAATATTATTTCTACTACTGTTGAGTTTACGAAATTATTAGTGCCAACGCCACAGCCAGATGGTTCTGATGAAGACCAAGGATGGATTCAAGGAATGTTTAGTTCTTTTGGAGACGCTCCAGGAGGTTTTAGCGAAGAATTGAAAGAATTTACCTATGCGTTAGGTGCCGAATATTTATACAATAATGCGTTTGCGTTAAGAACTGGGTATTTTCATGAAAGTGTAGATAAAGGAAACAGACAATATTTTACCTTAGGTGGTGGGTTTAAAACCAACGCTTTAAATGTAGATTTGTCGTATTTAATCAATGCTTCGGATGTGAATAATCCGTTAGAAAACTCATTGCGTTTTTCTTTATCTTTTGATTTAGGAGAAATCTTTGACGATTATTAAAAGTGATAAATTTTTAGTAAATTTACAAGTATAAAAGCAGTCAAAGAAAGGCTGCTTTTTTTGACTCTATACGTATGAAAAAAATTGAAATAGCAACATCAGCCATCCTTTATAATGATGTGTCAGAACTTTCTTTAGAAGACAAACTATTGATGGATAAAGCTGTTGAGGCAAGAAAAAAAGCCTACGCACCGTATTCTAAATTCAATGTAGGCGCGGCTTTACTATTAGAAAACAATGAAATTGTTTTAGGGAATAATCAAGAAAATGCTGCATATCCTTCTGGAATGTGTGCAGAAAGAGTGGCTATTTGGAAAGCAGGTTCTGAATTCCCTGGAGTTAAAATTTTAAAATTAGCAATTACAGCGAGCTCGAGTATTAAAAAAGTAGACAAACCTGTTGGGCCTTGTGGTGCCTGCAGACAATCGTTGTCTGAATACGAAATTAAACAACAGCAATCGTTTGAAGTGTTGTTTATGGGCGAAGTTGGTGAGATTGTAAAAACCCAATCGCTACTTTCGTTGTTGCCTTTTTCTTTTGATAGTTCTTATTTGTAAATCAATGTAAGGTCTCTTCGAGCATTACTGAACTCAAAATACATTTCGATTAAAAGTAAAAAACACAGTTTTGCGAACGGTTTAGAATGACTTCGATTGCGCTCAATTTGAAAACCCTATAAAAAATGAAACCAGATATTTCTTCCAGAAAAGACATCAAACGAATCATCACTAAATTTTATGAGTTGTTATTGGTGGATGAAAAAATGCTTCCTTTTTTTACGGATATTGTTGCCGAAAATCAATTGGAACCTCATTTAGAAATCATTTCAGATTTTTGGAATGATATTATTTTTGATACCATGACCTATCAAAATAATGTGATGCAAAAACACTTGGATAAAAATGCTTTTGTTAGCTTTAAAAAGGAACATTTTACACTTTGGGTATCGTATTTTTTTAACACGATTGACACCTATTATTCGGGTGAACATTCAGAGAGAATGAAGTCTAGAGCGCAATCTATTGCTACGGTTATGCAATTAAAACTGAATCTATATACCAATGAATAAGCGTTTTTTTCGAAGTTGGATTTCGTTATTATAAAATGAATTGACACTTCTTTTATTTTTTAAACTCTTAATTTTACATCAAAAGTTAATTATCATCAAATGATTTCATCAAAAATTACAGGTACAGGAACTTTTATACCTACTTTAAAAAAAGAAAATACAGATTTCTTAAACGATAAATTTTTAAATGCTGATGGTTCAGAATTAGGTTCTGACAATGAGATTATTATAGAAAAATTTAAGGCAATTACAGGGATTCAAGAAAGGCGGTATGCTCGAACAGAATATACTTCCTCTGATTTGGCATTTTTTGCTGCTCAAAGAGCTATTGAAGATGCAGGTATTAATAAGGAAGACATCGATTATATTATTTTTGCACATAATTTTGGGGATGTAAAAACAGGCTCAATCCAAGGAGATATGTTGCCAAGTTTAGCGACCCGTGTAAAATTTAAATTAAAAATAGAAAACCCTAATTGTGTAGCCTACGATCTTTTATTTGGCTGTCCGGGTTGGATTCAAGGTGTTATACAAGCACAAGCTTTTATAAAAGCCGGAATTGCAAAAAAATGTTTAGTGATTGGTGCAGAAACCTTATCTAGAGTTGTTGATAAATTTGACAGAGATTCTATGATTTATAGTGATGGCGCAGGCGCTTGTATCGTTGAAAGTACTTCAGATTCGGAGGCTGGAATTTTAAGTCACGCGAGTCAAACTTTTGCAAAAGAAGAAGCTTATTACTTGCATTATGGTAGTTCTTACAATAAAAATGAAGATCAGAATGTGCGTTATATAAAAATGTTTGGACGTAAAATCTATGAATTCGCCATTACAAATGTTCCTGCTGCCATGAAAACTGCTTTAGATCAAAGTGGCGTTTCTATTGATGATGTGAAGAAAATATTTATCCATCAGGCAAATGAAAAAATGGATGAAGCGATTGTAAAACGTTTTTACAGATTATTTAAAAAACCTGTTCCGGACGGTGTTATGCCCATGAGTATTCATAAATTAGGAAACAGTTCTGTTGCAACGGTGCCTACTTTATTAGATTTGGTATTAAAAGGAAAAATAGAAAATCAGCATGTAGCTAAAGGCGATGTGATTATTTTAGCTTCTGTTGGAGCCGGAATGAACATTAATGCGATTGTTTATAAATATTAAAAAGTTTAAAAGGTTAAAAGCTTAAAAGTTTAAAAGTTTAAAGTTCAAAGTTTGATGTTGAAGTTGCTTTGAATCTTTAAAAAAAGCCGTTTTTTAAGTCTCTAAAAAGTGTATCTATTTTATGAAGACTTAAAAAACGGCTTTTTAATTGCTATTTATAGTGGATTTCTCTACAATTTAAAGCAATAAAATTAACAAAAAAAATCTAACTTCTTATATAGTAAATTTAATATCAAAATATTATTTTTGCGCATGGAACAAGACCAAGTACTTATTTTAGATTTCGGATCGCAATACACTCAGTTAATTGCGAGACGTGTTAGAGAGTTAAATATCTATTGTGAAATTCACCCTTTTAACCATCCACCAAAAGAATTAGAAAACTTTAAAGCAGTTATCTTATCAGGAAGTCCAAATTCTGTGAGAGGCACAACTGTGTTACATCCAGATTTATCAGAAATCAGAGGGAAAAAACCTTTGTTGGCTGTTTGTTATGGAGCACAATATTTAGCCCATTTTTCTGGAGGAAAAGTTGCGCCGTCAAACACAAGAGAATATGGAAGAGCGAATTTATCATTTATAAAAAGTGATGAAATTTTCTTTCAAAAAATTTCTGAAGGAAGCCAAGTTTGGATGAGTCATTCTGATACCATCAAAGATTTACCAACCAATGGCGTTTTATTGGCCAGTACGAAAGATGTAGAAAATGCCGCTTATAAAATAGATGGTGAAGATACTTTTGCGATTCAGTTTCATCCAGAAGTGTATCACTCTAAAGACGGAAAACAATTATTGGCAAACTTTTTGGTAACTATTGCTAAAGTTGCACAAACTTGGACGCCAGATTCTTTTGTAGAAAGTACCGTTGCAGCGATTAAAGAAAAAGTGGGCAATGACAAAGTAGTTTTAGGACTCTCTGGAGGTGTAGATTCTACCGTGGCAGCCGTTTTATTGCACAAAGCGATCGGGAAAAACTTGTACTGTATTTTTGTAAATAATGGTTTGTTACGTAAAAATGAGTTCGAAAGTGTGCTTACACAATACGAAGGCATGGGTTTAAACGTTAAAGGTGTAGATGCATCGCAACGTTTTTTAGATAAATTAGCAGGGATTTCTGATCCGGAAGGAAAAAGAAAAGCAATTGGTAGTACTTTTATTGATGTTTTTGATGACGAGGCACACCACATTCAAGATGTAAAATGGTTAGCACAAGGTACTATTTATCCGGATGTTATTGAATCTGTTTCTGTAAACGGTGGGCCCTCAGCAACCATAAAAAGTCATCATAATGTAGGCGGATTGCCAGATTATATGAAGTTACAGATTGTAGAACCATTACGAATGATTTTTAAAGACGAAGTAAGAAGAGTAGGTGCGTCTATGGGGATTGATCCAGAATTATTAGGTCGTCATCCTTTTCCTGGTCCAGGTTTAGGAATTAGAATTTTAGGCGATATTACCGCAGAAAAAGTACGTATTTTACAAGAAGTAGATGCCATTTTTATCAACGGATTAAAAGAAGATGGTTTGTATGATAAAGTTTGGCAAGCAGGAGCCATGTTATTGCCTGTAAATTCTGTAGGCGTAATGGGTGATGAACGTACCTATGAAAAAGTGGTTGCATTGCGTGCTGTAGAAAGTACAGATGGAATGACCGCAGATTGGGTAGATTTACCGTATAAATTCTTACAAAAAACATCAAATAAAATTATAAATCAAGTAAAAGGGGTAAATAGAGTAGTGTATGATATTAGCTCAAAACCTCCTGCAACTATAGAATGGGAATAGAACATATGAAACACGTAAAGATTTTTATTTTTCTATGTATTTTAACGTTTGCTGTTTCTTGCGGACAACAGGGTAGATACATACAATACAAAGTTCAAAAAGGAGAAACGATTAGTAGTATTGCAAGAAATTTAAATATGAAAAATCAAGATTTAATTCGATTAAATCCTGATGTTGAGAGCGGCCTTAAAGCAGATTCTTATATTGTAGTTCCAGAAAAAAAGTTAATTACTTATAATGCGAATAAAGTAAAGGAACCTTCGGTTGATCTTATCGAAGAATCATCAACAAATACTGATGAAATCGATGAGAAATTAAAACGGATTAATGAGCTAAGAGAAAAGTTTGAGGTTTATGAAGTTAAAAAAGGAGACACTTTTTACAACTTACAAAAACTTTTTAATGTTACCAGAGGTCAATTATTGATTTTAAATCCTGAGTTAATAGATGGTTTAAAAGTTGGTCAACTATTAAAAATTAGAGAACACGATGTTAAAGTGGTTTCTAATGGAAAAACGTTTCAAGATTATATTAGACCAAATACAGCCTTAAAAGTAGCGTTATTATTGCCTTTTAGAGCAGATCAATACAATATTGATACGATAGATGTTAAGGACGTTTTTATAAAAAATGCATCCTTAGTGAATATTACAACAGATTTTTATTTAGGTGCAGAAATTGCCATAGATTCATTAAGAGGTAGAGGTTTGCAAATAGAATTAAATGTTTTTGATACCGGTACTAGAAGTGCAAATGAAATTAGAAGTATTGTCGCTAGCAAAAACCTAAATAGAAATGATGTCGTGATTGGCCCTATGTATTCAGAAGAAGCGCAAGCGGTTGCAGACAATGTAACGATTCCTGTTATTTTTCCTGTATATTCTGATAATCAATCAGGTTTTTCTTCCTCAAATATTATAACAACTGTGCCGGATAAAAGCATTTTTAGAGAAGAATTGGTGCGATACATAAAAGATAATTTTGATCGTGGAAATATCATTATTGTGAGTGATGAAAAAGCGGCATCTTTGGCTTTAAGTAGAACTCTAAAATCTACTTTAGAGCATAGTGTTGCTGCCGGAAATGTGCACCTCATAACACCTGTGAATGGCTATATTGCAAAACAAAGATTTTCTCAAATACTAAGACCAAATACAAAAAACTGGATTATTATTGATTCTGATAGTAATCTAGTAATTGCCGATGTTATTAATAGCTTAATAAGCTTGCCAAAGGAAACCGTTGCAAAAGTATTTACGACCGATAAAAGTAGTGCTTTTGATAAGGTAGATAATAGAAAATTAGCAAATGTAGGTTTTACTTATGTAAGTGATGTGTTTGTAGATGAAGATTCTGTAGAAACAAGAGCTTTTAATAGTCAATATTATAAAAAGAATAACACATTGCCTTCTTTTTATGCCACTAAAGGATTTGATATTACCTATGATATTTTAATGCGATTAGCTTCTGGAAACGATTTAAAAACTACTTTTAAAGAAGGAGCTTCTTCTAGAGTAGAAACAAAATTCGATTATAGAAATAATAATGGAGAAAATCAAGGGGTATTTATTGTGCAGTATAATGAAGATCTTACTTTATCTAAGTTAAAATAAGGCGTTGTAATAACGGTTATAACCAAAAAAAAATCCGCTTTTAGCGGATTTTTTTATATCAATATTTTGAGAAATTAGATTTTTTTCATCTGGTTTTTCATCATTTGCATTTGCTCTTTCAACATGCCATGCTTGTCTAATTTCTTAGCTTCTGTCATTAAAATAGTAGCTTCGCGTTTACGTCTTTTGGTCATTGCAATTCCTGCTAATTGTAGTTTAGCCATTGCTAAATCATGATCCATTGCTAAACCTAATTTTACCGCTTTACGTAAATATTTTTCTGCCTGTGTAATGTTTGTTTGGCTTAACATAATTCCGTGTAAATAGTTATAATATCCTTGTTGCTTTGTAATTAAAGCGGCTTCAGGATTCTTAATGTAGTTTAACCATTTTTGAGCTCCAGGAAAATTTTGTTTCCGTAATTGTAAAAATGCTAGTAAAATAAATTCGTTCTTAAAATAAAATAAAACAAAAATTCCAGCTAATAATAAGATAGAAATTCCGTTCATTATATTTCCTTGACTAAATTGATAAACAGCCCAAGCTGAAATTAAACCTGCTAATACTAATTTTATGTTTTTATGAAACATTCTATGTTTATTTTTTGTAACCCGATTAAATTCGAGCAATCGTTTTTATTAAATGAAATGCAAAAATACATTTTAAAATGAAAATACCTACAAGCTTTTTCTAGAGAATCTAGACTTGTATTAGAAAACTTCTAGGTAGTATTTATTTTTTAAAGTATTTTTTATATTTAAAAAGAGCTAATGTCAAAAGCACTAAAAGAAAACCAATATAGATATACGCCTCCTTTGGTGTTACTGCTTGATCTCCGCTGGCATAAGAATGCAATCCAGATAAGTAAAAGTTTACACCAAAATACGTCATCATAATTGATAAATATGCAAATGCGGATGCAAAATTAAAGGTTAATCTACTTCTTAAGCCTGGTATTAAACGCATGTGTAGTACAAAAGCATAAATCATAATAGAAATTAGTGCCCAAGTTTCTTTTGGATCCCAACCCCAATAACGACCCCAACTCTCATTGGCCCACATACCACCAAGAAAATTACCCACAGTTAGCATTACTAAACCAACGGTTACCGCCATTTCATTAATGATGGTTAATTCTTTAATGTTCACATCCATTCTCGTCTTATTCTTTTCTGTGGTAAAAGCAATTAAGAGTAAAGAAACAATTCCTAAAATCATCCCTAAAGAAAACGGTCCATAACTAGCTACAATGATAGAAACATGCACCATTAACCACCATGAATTTAATACGGGTTGTAAGTTTGCAATTTCTGGATCTAACCAATTTTGATGTGCAAAAAGTAAAATAATAGCGGCTAAAAAAGTACTTGCCCCAATGGTTAATGTAGATTTTTTTCCTAAATACAAACCAAACAATAGGGTTGCCCAAGCTACATAAATAATAGATTCGTATGCGTTACTCCAAGGTGCATTTCCGCTGATATACCATCTAGAAACTAAGCCAAAGGTGTGAAAAAGGAAACTTAAAATAGTAAGCGCAATTAAACTTTTAATGATGATATTTAAAACCTTAGATTTATAATAGAATATTTTAAGAATTTCTATAAATATGATTAATAAACCTAGAAAAAGATAGAAAAAAGCACTTAATTTAAAAATACCCAATTTATTATAGGCAATTTCTAAATCTATTTTATTTTCTGATGGATACACGGCTGCTCCATATTTTTTCTGATAATTTGTAATTCCGTCTAAAATCTGATTCGCCTTTGTGTAATCTCCTGTTTTTTTAGAAGTCTGTAAAAGCTGCATATAAAGCGGTAATAATTTTGGAATGTACACAGAATCTGCAGTTTGTATAATATTTCTACCTGCTACTTCTGGATGCGAAACCCATTTGTTATTTTCATCATTTGGGATAGGATAAATTTTAAGAACATCACCACTTAAAGCACTTGTAAATAACCAAAGTCTTCTTCCTATTTTTATAACATCCTTTTCAAATTTATTTTGAATGTTTTTCTTTTGAGCTTCTGCAATGTAAGCGTCTATTTTAGATTGCCCTTTGTTGTCATAGAAATCTGATAAACGTGCAAATTCAGCCTCTTTGTCAACCCCAATAATTTCTCTTATTTTGGTATTTCCTTTTTCTAAATAAATAGCAGGTACTTCAAACCATAATCTAGGATTCTCTAAAATTGACAATAAAACCTGACTAGGTTGCATACCATGAATCACTTCTGTCTGACTTACTTTTCTTACTAATTCTGATGCAAACGTGTGTGCAGGTTTCATCCGTCCGCCGGCATCCTGAATAATTAATTTATTAAACTTTTCTGCGTGTTCTAAAGAAATGGAACTTGCTTTTAAAATAGAATCTATTTGTTGGTCAGAAACTCTATTTGTAGTATGTATATCTGCCTGTTGGCTATAGCTAACAGAAGATAAGAAAACAGCGAGCATAACGGATAATGTTAGCTTCTTCTTTCTAATTTTTCTCAAGGTGTTTTTTAAATCATCAAAACGTGTATGTTTTGCAAAAAGAATAGAAATTAACCCCGTGTATAATAATGAATATCCTAAATAGGTAATAAAAGTTCCCCAAAAATCGTGGTTTACAGATAAATGAGTTTGTTCTTTTTCTCCTGATAAATCATAACTAGATTGAAAGAATTTATATCCTTTGTGGTCTAAAATATGATTCATAAAAATACGAAAATCAAAACTTTCGTTTGCGTCAATCACCGTAACTTCACTAGCGTATGAAGCGGCACTTTCTGATCCAGGATATTTTTCTAATTGAAAATCATTTAATTTTACACTAAAAGGTGTTTCTAAAATTTTAGCACCATACCACATTCTAAAGTTTAAATTATTTAACTTAAATTCTTTAAAATTATCATTGTTAAATTTACCGCCGGCAAGTTCTACTCTTTCTGTTTTATTGTTACTAGTAACATCTAAAAATACAACGTCTAATTTTTTATCATCTTTAGGTCCGCTTATCGTTTTCATCGTTCCTTTCGTTGGTGGCTCTGGTGCCACAAAAGGAAGACCAGCAACATTGTACAGTGCACGTAATTTAAAATCTTGAATACTATCTTGTTGTATGGTTCCCGTTTGTTGCGTTGCCATAACTTGGTAGTTACCGTCAGATTTTGCAATAATTTTTAAAGAATCATTTCTTTTAAAAATATTAATAGAAGCATTTGTATCTGGTGCATTGTACCCTACTAAAATATTGTGAATATTTTGTACGGTTCCAGATTTTATATAATGTTCATGTCTGCTTCCGCTAGAGGATTCTACCAAAAACAAATGCTCTACTCCGTTTTCGTCATCCACTAATTTTTTTTCTGCCCAAGGCACATATTCAACTAAATTTATTTTGTATTCTTTATCTCTAAATTCATCAGAAAAACCCCAAGAATTAGTTCCCCAAGCAGACAATAAGATGGGTTGATGTGTTGTTTTTTGATCTTTATTATCATCAACAATAACATTTATATAAGAAGTTTCTGATAAAAATTGATGGGTAGTTTCACCTTCGTTAATTAACATGATACCTTCAAAACCAGCATATCTTGTAACACCTGCACCAATAATGATAAAAAGAAAAGCCAAATGAAACATTAAAACAGGCCATTTTTCTTTTCTAAACAATCGGTATCTAAACATGTTGCCAAAAAAATTGATTACAAAGAACACCATGATCGATTCAAACCACCAAGAATTGTACACTAAGGCTTTGGATGTTTGTGTACCAAAATCATTTTCTATAAAGGTTGCAACTCCCATTGCTATGGCAAATACTATAAATAATACAGCCATTAATCTTGTAGAGTAGAAGAAATTAAAAATTTTTTTCATTTGAAAATTTGAGCTTTAAAAAAGTGATGCAAATTTACTTATAAAAGTAGAGAATACAGCTTTGTAAATAGTGTTTTTTGTTTTTTAACAATCTGTTAACCTTAAATTTTATACTAAAAATTATTCATTTTTAATATAAAATTTTGAGCTCTTGTTGCTCCTCTACTTTTAGAATTCCAGAATTTAGGAATGTATTGTTTTTATGGTGATTGTTTTTTTCTCCCCATAAAATGGCAACATGTTTTATTGGATTATTTTTAAAAGTATTGTCAAATAGTTTTACATTAATAATACCTCTAGTTTGAATTAAAACAGCACTTTTTTCTTCACTACCACAAGCTGTAAACGAACTGTTAAGTACTTTTAAATAACCACCAATTGTAGACTCATCATAACCATCTCTAAAGAAATTAATAGTAGTACGTTTTACATTTAAAAAGGTACAAGTATCAAACGTTACAAATTCTGCATTATAATCTCCTTTATCATCTGCAGCTAAAACGATACCATTTGTACAGTTTTTAATAGTGGTCGTTTTAAAGTTTATAACATCAGAAAAAGAACCTTTTGTAGCTTTTAAAACATATTCAAAATCTTCTATACTTGAGTTTTCTACATAAACATTATATGCAGAAGACATGTTTTTATCAAGAGGTGCAAAAGCATATTTTCCTTTTTCACCTTTTAAAAGGACATTGTTTAAATGAATAGTTCCTTTAGGATTCATTTTAAAAACGACTGAATCTGTATTGCTTTCAAATGATAATTGTGCTTTGTTTGCAGAACGAATGGTAATTTCTTTGTTAATTGTAATTTCTTTCTTAATGCTGTAAAGTGCATCCGTTAACTCAATAATATCGCCATTTTTAGCTTCTTTAATTTTCTGAGCAAGTTCGCCATCTTTAGCACTTGCTTTTATAACAGTTGGTGTGTTGATTTTTTTATCCTTTTGAAACCAACTTGGGCCATATTTTTTCTTGTTAATTTTAAAATTCTCTGCAGCAGTGATATCATTAATTGCTCCAATACTATTTTTTGTAGCTCTTGAGGTTCCAAAAAGATCGGTCTTTATTTTATCAAATTCATAGCCAATAAATACTTCGTTTAATGGTTTGTTTACTAAATTTTCTGGCGCATATAACCATTCATTTATTTTTTTCATTTGTAAAGAAACACTTTTTATCGCCTCAAATTCTGTATAATTTTTTCCGTTGTTGTCTATCATATTATTTTTAAAGAGGATTCCATCCATAGTGCTATGATTTATCAAAGGTTTTGCGTCCTCTTTAGTGTTGTATATCATATTGTTTGCAATAATGGTGCGTATTGGAGGTAAATCGCGAATTTCGCTAGCCGGAAGCACACCAGCACTTTCTGTATTTTGTCCTACACCAATTTGTATTGGCGATTTACAATCTACCCAAGTGTTAAAAGCAATAACGCCGTCTGTAACTTGTTTGTATCGGTTTAAGCCGGCATTAAAAATTCCGTTCATTACAGCAAGTGGAGTTCTAAATTCTTCGCCATTAATTTTGTAGAAATAATTATTGGTAATTAAATTCCCAGAGTTTACCACTCTAATTCCGCCATAAAATTCAGAATCATCGCCTCCAATAAAAATATTTCCATCAATAGTAGCATAATCACCATGTCTTAAAACCAACGATCCTTCACTTTTATAAAAAATATTATTTGTAAAGAAATTAGAGTTTGTTTTGTTTGATATAATTTCTACTTCACCATTACAAGCATCAAAATAGTTGTTTGATACATTTGTAAAACTAGGTGCAAAACTGGTTTCACTAGCGCCAATTCTCATCGTTTCTGCTCTTGGACCACCTTTTCTTGGACGCGGACCAAAATAATTGTCTACAATTTGATGGTGATTATTGATGTGTTCATTACCCGATAAATAGACTCTAAGCGTTTCTCCATCATTCGATTTTCCGGTAATATAACAATGATCTAATTGATTGTGTTTCCCATAAAATTCAATCCATTGATCTGTTGCTAAACGACTAGGTTGTGTAAAATCTTCAATAACCGTATTTGTAACTCTACTGTTGTTTGCAACACTATCTTTACCAATCATATAACGGATAATTCCGCTTATTGGCGTGTAACCATTTCTAAAATACAAACCATCAACAAGTAAGTATTCACCGCCTAATTGCAGATAAGATTGCCCTTCTATAAATACTTTTCCAGGAGTTTCTGCACGTAAAGTGATTGGTTTTTCTTTGGTACCTACACCATAAAAATTAATTTCAACATCTTTCCAAATTCCGTTTGCTAAAATAATTTCATCACCAGGAACCGCTTTTTTAATGGCTTCAAATAATTCTGTGTTATTAGTACTAATGCTCGAATTTATATTATTTTCTTTCGATGGTTCTCCGCAAGAAGCTAAAAAAAGTAAAGCGGTAATTAAAAGATACTTGATTTTCATACTATTATTTTTAAAAGTAGGGTTTGTTTTGCTTTTTATGAGTGCAATGTTCTAGTTTGAATAGTGTTTGATTCGGTTGAAAATAGTGATGGTAAACGAACAGTTTCAAGTGATGCATGAATTGTAATTATTATACAACAAGCGATAAAATCATGACTTAAATAAAACGTATTTGGCTTTTTTCTATCAAGTAGGCTATTCATTTCTCTAATCATAAACGTTCTTTTTTATACTTTAAAAGTGATATGAAAGAAATAAATGCCCAAATACCTTCTAGAATTATAAACGGAAGATAATTTAATAACACAGAGGCTAAACAGGCCAAACTAGCACCAAATAAATTTAATAAAATAAAGGGCAAGCTATTGTTTTGTAGTTTTTGAAGTACATTTAAAAAGTAAGCAATAAGTATTAAGAAAACGCCAATAAAACCAATCCAATCTATGTTGTTCATTGTTGTAAATTATATCCGTTAGATTTACTTTTTAAATTGCAAAATACACCAAGTTCTATTTTGTGCTATCGGTTCGTTTGTTTTTATGGAAAACAAAAAAATAAAATCATGTGATTTTACCGAAAAAGTGTGCTCAAATAAATGTATATATTCTTAAAATCAAATATAATCATTTTTATTTTTTGGATACGAAAAAGTAAGCGTTTTATAATGAGTACTTTTGAGAAGCTTTAAAGTGTTTTTATACCTATCTTTTTAAATGGTCGTCACTTTATTTTTTATTTAAATTTTAAAGAAGATTTTTGTTCGACTTAATGTCTGCCAAAAACGATTGCTAAAGCATCAGAGATTTCGCCTAAAGTTGCTCTTTCTCTGGCGGCAATTACAGCTTGTTCTAAAAGGTTTTCATTGCCAGATTTTGCGGAATTTGTTATGTTTTCCAAAGATTTTTGAACTTCTAAAGTATTTCTATTGGCTTTTAAGAAATGCAATCTTTCAATTTGGGTTTTACGAAGCGCTTCATTGTTATCGTTTTTAATTGGTAAAGAATCTTCATGTTTTAATGGATATGAATTAACACCCACAATTAGATCTTTACCGCTATCAATTCGAGCTTGTTTTTTTACAGCTGCTTCTTCGATGCGTACTTGCGGAATTCCTTTTTCAATGGCTTTGGTCATTCCTCCTAAATCTTCTATTTCTTTATTTAATGTCCAAGCATTGTGAGCAATTTCTTCCGTTAGTTTTTCCAAATGAAAACTTCCTGCCCAAGGATCAACCGTTTTTGTAATTTGGGTTTCTTGTTGCAGAAATAGTTGTGTGTTTAGTGCAAGTTGTGCAGAAAAATCTGTGGGTGAGGCAATTGCTTCATCAAATGTGTTTATGTGCAAACTTTCTGTGCCACCAAAAACGGCCGCCATTGCTTCGATAGTAGTTCTGGCTACATTATTAAAAGGATCTTGCGCTGTTAAAGACCAACTACTTGTTTGACAATGTATTTTCAAAGCCAATGATTTTTGATCTTTTGGGTTGAACTGATTTACAATTTTGGCCCACAACATTCTTGCAGCTCTTAATTTTGCGATTTCAGTAAAATGATCCATGCCAATTGCCCAAAAGAATGATAATTTTGGAGCAATACGATCCATGCTGATTCCGGTTTCTATGTTTTTTTTGATATGCTCTAAACCCTCTGCTAACATATAGGCCAATTCAATTTCTGCAGTTGCACCAGCCTCTTGCAGGTGATCATCAGAAATAGAGATCGCATTAAATTTGGGCATTTTATTTTTGGTATATTCAAAAATATCAGCAATAATTTTCATGGATGGAGAAGGAGTGTAGTTGTCTGTATTTCTACTTGTAATTTCCTTTAAAACATCATTCTGAAAAGTTCCAGAAAGTTGATGAAGTTCAAACCCTTGTTCTTCTGCGGCAACAATATAAAAAGCTAAAATGGGTAAAATAGTTTTATTCATTGGCAATGAAATCGATATTTCATCCAAAGGAATTGTATCAAACAAAACCTTCATATCTTCTACAGAATCTATGGCAACTCCAGCTTTACCAACATCGCTTTGCGCACGTTCATGATCAGAATCATAACCATTTTGTGTTGCTAAATCAAACGCTACAAACAATTCTTTTAGACCTGCTTCTACATTTTTTCTGTAAAAAGCATTGTTTTCTTCAGCGCTAGAAAAACTTGCATTTTGTATAATCACCCAAGGTTTTGTAATGTACATTGTTGCATTTGAACCTCTCAAATTTGGTGCAATTCCGGCAATAAAATCTTCGTGTTCACGAGTTGTATAGTCTGAATGCTGATTTTTAAAATCAGTTTTTTTTAAAGTGATATGTTCAAATGATTTTCTAGGCATTTTCTTGTGCTAATCTTTCTTTTTCTATAGTTTCAGAAAGGCGTTTTTTGTTGATAGGTACCAGCAACGTTTTTAGATTTCTTTGTTTTACAAAAGGATATAATTCGAGATTGTTTTTCATTGTATCCTTAGTATTTATCTGAAAATTAGATCCTACCAAAACCATCTTATTCGTTGTAAAATGTTCTTCTTCTTTTAAAGCACTTTCGGATATTTTTTTTTGAATGACTCCTGCTTTTAACTGATGCAAGAATCCGCCTGCTTTTTCTATTTGTTTAAAAGTAATCAAGGCTTTTTCTGCCAATTGTTGTGCAATGGATTCTATATAATAGGATCCATCAGCAAAATTCTGAGCTTCGTGTAAATAAGTTTCTTGTTGTAAAATGAGTAACTGATTTCTTGCAATTCGGTTTCCAAATTCATTAGATTTATGAAATATGGTATCATAAGAAACATTTGAAATCGTGTTAGAACCGCCTAAAATTGCACTCATACATTCTGATGTTGTTCGCAACATATTTACATGATAATCATAGACTGTTTTGTTGCGCACACTTGGTTGTGTAAAAATATGAGCTTTCACATTTTTTACATCATATTCTGTTAAAAGGGTTTCCCATAAAATTCTGAAAGCTCTTAATTTTGCGATTTCAAAAAAGTAATTCCCGCCAACCGAAAACATAAAATGAATCTTTGTTGCAGCATTTTTGCCAAAATGAAGTAGATATTCATTGGCATGTGCTAAGGTATATGCTAATTGCTGCACCATATTTGCGCCAGAATTTTGATATAAATCTCCTGAAACAGCAATACAGTTTTTTGTTGACGAAACAAGAACTTCTAATCTTTTGTAGTCTTCTTTTAAGTTGACAAACCAATTGCCAGATTCTGCTAAATTGCCAATAATATCAGTTTGAAAATAGGTGTTTTCTGAATTGCAATACTTAGAAAGTTCTAATTGAAAATCATCGTCTAAAAAAGAAAATTGAAAATAAATTAGTGTAGAATTTACATCAATTTTATGTAAAACTTTTTGATAATCAAACTTTTTGGAGGCTTTAAATTGTATTGAATTTGCACCTCTTTTTAAAGCGTCTATTGCTAATGAATTGGCTATTTTTTCATCATCAATAAAAAGAGTTTGACAAATGTGAAAACCTTTTTTAGGAAGGTTAATTTTTGAATTTGTACGGTCTTCTTTGGTATAAAAAGGTTTTACAATAATACCTTCGTCTGTTTTATAAAGTAAGGTTTCATTATAATCTGCACCATTTAAATCTACCTGAATTTTTTGTTTCCATGCAGCAGCAGAAACAGGGTTAAATTCATCAAATAGAAAGGTACTCATTACTCTTTTATGGTATCAAATTCAATAATATAAATGTCTTCGTTTTCTTTTTTAAGCAAATATTTTTCTCTTGCAAAACGCTCTAATTCTAAAGAATCTTGTAAGTTTTTAATCATTTCTTTATCTGATGCCAATTTTTCTTCATAAAAAGTAATCGTGCTTTCTAAATCTTCAATTTCGTTGTTGTACTCTCTATGAATTAGATACGAATTTTCATCAAAAAAAAGCATCCAAATCATAAAAGGAAGAAAAATGATTACAAAAATATTTGTAAAAATTTTATAAAACGGATTCTTCTTTAAATTACTAAAAAAACTCATTTATAATCGATCGTTTATAACAGTTCTTACCATATCAATTGCCACGATATTGTGTTTATTATTAGGTATAATAATGTCTGCAAAATTTTTGGTGGGCTCTATAAATTGCTGATGCATTGGTTTTAAAGTGTCTTGGTATCTGTTTAAAACTTCATCAATATCTCTTCCTCGTTCTGTAATGTCTCGTCTAACTCTACGTATCAAACGTTCATCAGTATCTGCATGAACAAAGATTTTAATGTCAAATAATTTGCGTAATTCTTCGCTATTAAATATTAAAATTCCTTCAACAATAACCACTTTTCTAGGATGTGTTTTTATAGTGTCTGTAGTTCTGTTATGAGTTACAAAAGAGTACACAGGTTGTTCTATTGTTTTTCCTAATTTTAATCTTTTTAAATGCTTCACAATTAAATCGAAATCGATAGCTCTTGGGTGGTCAAAATTAATTTTAGATCTTTCTTCATACGTCATGTTAATCGTTTCGTTGTAGTAAGAATCTTGAGAAATTACACAAACTTCATTTGTAGGTAATTGTTTAATAATTTGATTTACAACAGTAGTTTTACCGCTTCCTGTTCCACCTGCAATTCCAATAATAAGCATAAATTTTAACTGATTTTAATTATTTTACGAAAGTAATAAAGTTTTTATAATGTTAGAAAGTTATTAATTTTAATGTCTTTCGCTTTTAAATCGAACATTAAATTATACAACCCAAAAAAGGTTCTGTTCATATAGATAAAATGTTTCGAGCCTCTGCTAGCATTGTAAGATCTTAGTTCTGTGCTTTTAGAAAATCGTTCTCCAAATTCTGATATTTGACCAAAGAATTCTTCGCTAGAAAAATCGAACGTTTCTACATGAAAAGGTTGTGTAAAAATAGTAAGCATTTCATGAAACAAAGCGCTAAAAAATTTTAATTCTTCTTTACTATCTGTGGCTAATAAAATTTCTAATTCGTACATTTTTTCTTCAAAAAGTTTTTTATCAGAAAGGGTTTCTTTTCTTGCTAAAACAAAATACGGATTGTAAAAGTCTAAAGGAATGGTTTTCATGCAACCAAAATCTAAAGCGATTAGTTTGGCATCCTTAGAAATTAAAAAATTACCAGGATGCGGATCTGCATGTACTTTCTTTAAATTATGAATCTGAAACATGTAAAAATCCCATAAAGCTTGCCCTAACGCATTTCCTTTTTCTTGATCTTCGTTGATGGTTGTAAATTCTGATAGATGAATGCCATGCATCCAATCCATTGTTATGATCTGTTTTGACGATAAATCCTTATAATAATTAGGAAAAGTAAGATTAGGAATATTTTTGCAAGCATCTGCTATTTCTATACTTTGTTCAACTTCTAAAATATAATCTGTTTCTTCTAATAATTTGTCTTGAACTTCAAAAAAATAGTCGTCAGACATTTTTCCTTTCATGTTAAACATTCTAATCACAAAAGGTTTTAACAAGGCTAAATCAGATTTTATACTATCTGCAACGCCTGGATATTGAATTTTTACAGCCAATTCTTTGCCCTCTTTTGTTGCTTTATGAACTTGACCAATACTTGCTGCATTGTATGCTTTTACATCAAATTCTTCATAAATTTCTGATGGAAATTTTCCAAAACTTTTCTTAAACGTTTTTAAAACCAACGCTTCAGAAAGTGGCGGAACAGAAAATTGTGCTAAAGAAAATTTTTCTACATAAGCTCTTGGCAAAACACTTTTATCCATACTTAACATTTGTGCAACTTTTAACGGACTTCCTTTTAAGTCTTTTAAGCTGTCATAAATATCTTCTGCATTCGATTTGTTTAACTGTTCTCTTGCTTCTTCTTCGGTATTTACAATTTTATTTCCATAATATTTCAAATAATTTACACCAACTTTTGCGCCAGTTTGTACTAATTTTGAGGCACGTTGAATCTTTGAAATCGGAATTTTACTAGCTTTTTTCATATCTAATTAGCTTTCTTTTGAAACTTTTCTTTGTAAACAAACTTTCCTAGATCAAATGCATTTTTTAAAAATTTGTTCTCTATTAGTTCGAAACTAGTGTTTATTGATTTTTCTATTAAAATATCTGTTTTTTCAAAGTCTTCAGAGGTGTCTTCTAACCAAAATTGGATGGTTAAATAGAGTTGCAACCAAGAAGATTGATTGATGATTTTTTTTTGTATTTTCTCTAATCCTTCTATAGGTAAAATGCTTTCGGATACATCTAAATGATCTATAAAAGCGATAAAATTTTTCTTTAAACCAGAAAGTACGCCAAAAGATTTTAACTGATTTTTACATCCTTTTAAAGCGATTACTACATATTCTCTATTTAGGTTTAAATTCTCGAAAAACGTAAAATACAAGCTAATTAATTTGTTTTTTCCGTCAAAAGAAACAAACTCTTCGCTTTCATTTAAAACTTCTAGAGAGTTTTTAAAAAGTTCTTTAAATACCGTTTTTTCAACGCTTTTTAATGATTTAAAATGTACATAAAAATTGTCTTTTTCTAATTTTGTTTGTTCACAAAAATCTTCAACATCAGCTGGTTTCTCGTTGTTTTCAACTACAAAATCCATGTACAATGTAAGGATGTCTAATTTAGAGGTGTTTTTCTTTTTTGTCATGTGAAGTTTTATAAAACAAAAATACAAAACGTTTTATTGTAAAAAGAAAAAGAACGTATTTAAAACAAAAAAACCCAAGTTTAAATTTAAACTTAGGTTATCAAGATAAAGTTGGGGGCCTTAATTTATGCAAAAATTTTACCCAATCTTTTTTTGCCATTTACAAAATGGTTTTTGTAGGCTTCTAAACTATCAAATATTAAATTTTGCTGATTGTCTAACAATTTAACTCCGCCTTTTACTGCTTTGTCTAAGACTTGTTGCCATTCACTTGCAACAGTAATCGTTTCTGTAACTACTTCTTCTGTTGAGTTTAAAGCGAATTCATTTGCTTTTTTTACAGCTGTTTTAGCCGTTTCAATAACATGGTTCACTTTTTCTGTAAACTGTACGGTTTTTATTTTTTTTGTACTCATAATAGTGTGTTTTATGTGTTGTTATATAGACTATAATTCGCCCTTTAATGCTTTTTCTGCTTGAGCTTTCCAACTATTTAAATCGTAAATTTTAGCATTAATTCCTGCGCCATTTAATAAGTTCGTTAAGTCTTCAATACTCATGTTTGCAATTTGATCGTAAGCAGTAACGTTTAAATCATTTAAGTTTTTTTCTAAAACCGGTCCAATACCTTTAATCACTTTTAAATCATTGATCACTGTGGTTTTTTCTACAATTACTTTTTCTATGATTTCTTCTTTTTTAGGTGCTGGTTTCTTTTTCGGAGCCGTTTTTTTAGCTACAGTTTTCTTAGCAGTTGCTTTTTTTGCAGTTTTAGGTGCTTTCTCTTCATTCTCATCATCAAAAATATCTTCTGTATAATCTTCAATTTTTTCTTTTACATTTTCTATAGTTTCAGAAATATTCTTTTTTAATTTAGTAGACATTTTTTCTGCTTTCTTTACTAATTTATTACTAGAAACTTCTTTTTCTATTTTATCTTTCATTGCCTCAGCTTTCTCAACTAAAGGATTTTCAGAAATCATTTTTTTAGCATTTTCAATCATTTTTGGGTCATAACCAACTAATGTTTTTAAACGTGCTGTGCTGTTTTCTAACTGCCCTTTTATAGATTCTGCAGTTTCTACAACCATATTAATTTGTTGTTTTGTTAAAGGCTCTGCTTTCTTAATTAATTTTGCCGTTAATTTTTGCCATTTTTCACCTGTTTTTACGGTGGTTTCAATAGCGTTGAAAGAAGCATCAATTAAATCGCTGTTTATTTTTTTAACAATTGCTTTTGCTTTCCCTAATGTATTTTCTTTTTTTGACTTTTTAGTTGCCATGATATATATGTTTTTAAATTGTTGTTTTAATTATGCTACAAATTTAATGTATGAGAGTTGCAAATGAGTTGCAAACTAGTTTTTGCTGAAAAAATCTACTGTTTTGTTGAGCTTTTTCCAAAATATCCCTTTTCCTTTTTCAAGGTTGTTAAAGAAGTTATCTTGTTTTTTAGCAGAGAATTTTAAACTATGTTGTATTGTTTTGGATGTAAATTTTTGTAAATCTTCTGCAGAATCAATTGTTTTTGAAACCATTTTTTCAGTAGATTTTAAAGCAAAACTATTTAACTTTAAGGTGTTCTCTTTTATGTTTTTTGTTGAAATAAGTTTCATCATTTTATGTATTGATATTTATTACAGTACAAATATAAAATGTGTGAGTTGCAAATGAGTTACAATGATGGTTTTGAGACATGAATTACACTAATTTCACTAATTGGTAGTTTTTTTTGGTCTTTATTCTAGTATTGATTTTTTAAATTTGAAATTATATTCTTGAAATATGAAATTAATGAAATAGTAAAGAATTTGTGTTATTCGTGAGATTTGTGTCTTATTTTTTCTGATAAAATCATTGTATTTCCTCTATTTCTTTCAATAGTTTTTTAGTTTCAGGAAGCGGAGAAATCCCATATTCTTCTTCTAAAATCACTTCGCATTTCATATAGGTTTTTATGGCTTGAGGTCTGTTGCCTTTAAGAATATAGGCTTGCATTTGTATTCGGTAAGCATCTTCCCAAGTTGCATCAATAGCTAAAGCGTTTTGCGCCAAGCGGATACTTTCTAACGGATTTTCTTCTAATAAAATTTCTGCTAACGTTATATAAGCTCCTAAAATTAAAAGTTGTGTTTTTTCTCTTTCTTCGGATGTCCAATCTTCAAAAATTCTGTTGGGTAAGTATGATCCTTTATACAAATCTATGGCAGCTTTATACGCTTTTTTAGAAATGGATTTATCAACCACAAATGCTTCATTCCCTATAATGATGTATTTTTCTAGTGCTTCAACATCAATCCAAACTTTTTCTAAATCAATTTGATAACTAACACCTTGTCTTATAATATATTCTGATTCGGTTCTAGAAAGTCTTTCTGGCTCTAGAACTTTATGAATTCCGTGTAAAGCAACTTTAAAATCACGATCATTCCAATCTTCCCAAAGTCCGTCCATAATTTTTTCTTTATGAAGTGCATTTCTTTTACGATTGGAAATAAAATATTGCAGTAATTGAATGGTTTTATCTCTTGCCCATTCTTTGTTATCTACCTTTTGATGATTTCTCCACACACAAAAATGCCCTAAAGTTTCAATGCGGATTTGGGCATCTTCTTTAAAGGATTCTAATTCTTGTAATTGTAGTAGAAAGTGAGACATTTTGCAACTATTTCTTTTTTATAGCGTCTATTTTTGTGGATAGTTTTGTTATTTCTGATGACAAACTTTCAATCTGACTTTGAATTTTATTAAAATCAGATCTTGATGCATTTCGCCATTGATCAATTTGCACTTTCTCTGATATTTCGTCTCCAATTAAACTTATTTTATCTTGAATTTCATCTTGCAAATGATTAAACTGTTTCTTCGGATCTTTTAACGTATCTCTAATTACTTTTGGGCCAAAATCTTTAATGGTTTTCCACATAGAAAGACTTTTTTGAACAATATTTTCTTGTTCTTCAGTTGTTTGATGTTTCGTTGCTTCTTCTGTTAATTCACCTAATTTTTGTTGCATAAAAAGCAAAGCATCATTAAAATCTGAAAACCGTTTTTCTGCACCATCTTGCTCATGAGATATTTTACCACGCCACTGCAGTTGAGATTCGCCCTTTTCTTCAAAAATTCGTTGATTAAAACGAACCATAAACGAGGCTGTTTGATCTTGTTTTTTTGTCATCACTTTAATTTTAACCTGGTTCTTTTTCAGACCCAGTTTCATATTTTAATAAACCTTTAAAAGCATCTTTTACATTATTTCCTTCGTAAAGCACTTTGTAAATTTCTTTGGCTATTGGCATGTCAATTTTATAGATGTTTGCAAGTTCCATCACTACTTTTGCAGTTTTTACACCTTCAGCAATTTCATCCATTTCGTTTATAATTTGCTCTAAACTTTTGCCTCTTCCTAATTGAAAGCCAACATGATGGTTTCTACTTTTACTACTAGAACAAGTTGCTACCAAATCTCCCATGCCAGCTAAACCAGAAAACGTGCTTTTTTTACCTCCCATGGCAATTCCTAATCGTGTAAGTTCTGCCAAACCTCTCGTAATAATTGCTGCACGTGTGTTATCTCCGGCATTAGAGCCATCACCCATTCCTGTTGCAATTGCATAAATATTTTTTAAAGCTCCGGCCAATTCGCATCCAATAACATCATCATTTGTATACACACGAAATAAACCTGAACTAAAAACAGGTTGTAAACATTTTGCAATGGAATGATCTACCATAGCAATTACAGCGGCAGCAGCTTTTCCAGAATGGATTTCCTTGGCTAAATTAGGTCCTGTTAAAACTCCAATTGGATGTCCAGGCATTAATTCTTCAATTATTTCAGTCATTCGCATTTTAGTGCTAATTTCTAAACCTTTTGCTAAATTTATAATTGGAACCCAAGGTCTGATGTGCGGTTTTGCTTCTGCCAGAACTTCACGTAAACTTTGTGAAGGAACCCCCATTACAATTACATCTACATCTTCTACAGTTTCTTTTATAGAACTTGATGCTTTTAACGAATGCGTTAATTTTGCGTTTGGTAAATATTTACTATTCGTATGAGATTTATTTATTTCATCTACGATTTCTTGGTTTCTGGCCCAAATAATAGTTGGGCTATTTTTTGCAGCTAATGATGCAACTGTTGTTCCCCAAGAACCACCACCCAATACGCCAACTTTTAGTTTCATAATTTTAGTTTTATTAGTTTTCTAATTCCTTTAAAAATAAATTTCTCACTTCTTCTACATATGTATCTATGTTTTTTGGTTTCCATTCAGAGGTATCTACAGGGTCTAAAACCACTACTTCAATATGTGTAGGATTAAACATTTTACTACCTTTTGGCATTGCCATATATGCGTTTTTAATTACAATGGGTACAATAGGTACGCCAGCTTTTATGGCTAAATGAAAAGCTCCTTTTTTAAATTTACCTAAAGTTTTGCTGCCACTTCTGGTTCCTTCTGGCGCAATAGCAACAGAGGTTCCTTTTTTTAGAATTTCCGTTGCATTTTTCATCGATTCTAAAGCTTTCTTTTTGTTTGTTCTATCAATAAATATTGCGCCCATAGCTTTAAATATGGGGCCAAAAGGAGTCATTTCTAACTCTTTTTTTGCAATTCCGGTTACATCTTTTCTTAATAATTTAAGAATGATAAAAAAGTCTGCCGAAGATTGATGATTAAAACAAAAAACAGCGGGTCTATGGTCTTCTAAATTATGTTTGTTTTTTACAACAATGTCCAATCCTGCTAATTTTGTACCTAAATCTCCAATGCCAGAAATGGTTGCATTGATGCCTTCTTTATGAGACATTGATAAGGTACCTTTAAGGATTCCTTTTAAGGCAGATGGATATAAACTTGCAGCAGCCAAACCAGTTCTTAACCCATTAACGAGTGGTTTTCTTTTATTTTCTTTAAAGCGAAGTATTTTCCAATCGTTTTCAAAAGCCAATTGCGCTAATTTATGATCTGGATTGGTGGCAATAGGTTTTCCTACAATTTCTAAAAGTGGATAATCGTCAATACTATCCGTATAGAAAAAACTTTTAGACAAATCTATGTTGTTCGTTTTTGCAAAAGATCTACCAGCTCTTGCTTTTCCTTCTTGCCAACACATTTCTGTAATTACACCAGTAAATTTTCCTTTTCTAACTTCCATTTCTGTACAGAAAATATCTTTAATGCCTAATTCATTGGCAATAGGTGTTATTTGATAACGTGTTGCCGCAGAAATGATCACAACTTGATGCCCTTTTTCCATGTGTGATGCTATTAAATTTATTGCTTCCGGATAAATAGTGTTTGCTAAGTGGTCTTGATACACTTCTTCTCCTAAATCTATAAACTGCTTTTCTTTGATGCCTTTTACACCCAAAGCAGAAATTTTTGTAAGCATTTCAAAATCTCTATTTCCTGCCGCATATACTAAAACGGTTGCAAATTGAGAAAGTAATTCTTTGGCAGTAGATTTACCACTTAACAAGCGCGTTTTTAAAAATTGTTTGGCAGAAAAATCGTTTATTAAGGTTCTGTCTAGATCAAAAAAAGCTGCAATATGTGGGCCTTCTTCATCTTCTAAAACATCTTCAGAAACACTATCTAAATCTGCTCCAGGAACCGTTTCTGTTTCCTCATTTTTTTTGCTACTTAATTTCTTCGTATTTAAAAGTTCTAGTTTTTGTAAAAATCGCAAACGCTCTGTAAGATTGTCTAAAAAATCCATCCAAATATCTAATTCTTTGAATTCAATTTTTTTATCATTCGGAGTTAATTTACTGTTTTTTGCCAAGCGTAAGGCGCTTATTAAAAACGGTTTAGAAACACTGTCTAATCTACTAATTCTATTTTGCCAGTGCAATTCTTTACCTTTAAAAAGACATAATTCTATAAATTCTTCATCAGAAAATTCATCCTCTAAATCCCAAGAATGTAACGTGTGGCAAACCACTTTATTGGCTTCTAAATAAATCAATATTAATCCTTTAGAAACAAACATTTCTTGTTTTGCAAGTAAGTTATTAATGTCTCCTTTTGGATCGTTAATGATTGCTCTCCAGTTTTTATCAAACAACAACAATTCGGCTTCAATTTCACTACTAAATTTAGGTTTGTTGGTATAGAAAAACTCGAATTTAAAAAGATTTCTTAAGCGCATTATTTCATTCCAAAAAGAAACAATTCTATCCGAAGATTCTTCATCCTTTATTTTAACCAAAGCCATTTCTATAAAAGCTCTATGATACAAATGGGCAGAGGCCATGTTTGCATAATACGTTGCCGATAAAAATTCTGAAGCCGCTAAGCTATATTGTGTTTTATAACCAGCTTTATTTTTTTGAACAATACCAGAACTTTGTAATAGATTTAAAGCTTTTTGTGTGGATGCGCCTATACTTTTTCCGCGTTCAATTAAAACATCTTTTTTCCGTTGTTCTATATAATTCATTAATTTTAACACACTAAACTCTATTTCATTCTTGGTTAATGAGAAGTTGTTTAACAACACATTACAAACTAATGAAACGGTAGTTACAGGTGTAATCATGTTTGCTTTATGAATCAATTCAAAAGCAAAACGAGGTAAAGTATTGGTGTCTGAATAACTGTCTTCTTCAATATCTGGAATGATGGCATTCTGATGTGCAGCAGCATCTACGGGTTCGCCAAATCTTATCGCTGCTTTTCCGTATTGATTTCCTAATTTTTTAAAATAGTTGATAAAGGAGCCAATGTTTTCAGATTTTTTTGCAACACCTTTACCTTCTTCAGTCATTTCTTTAACATCCGGAATTAAATCATATACAATAGAAACAGGAACGTATTTTATGTTTCTGGTGCTTTCTTTTTCACCTTCCATGATGTATTTTAAAATACCCATTTGTGGATATACAATCTTGCCTGTTCTAGAGCGGGTACCTTCTATATTCCAAGTTAAATGATCGCCATTTTCGATCATGCAAGAAATATAATGTCTTAAAGCAGCTTTGTAAATTTGGTCTTCTTTAAAACTTCTTCGGATAAAAATTAAACCCGAGTTTTTGCCTAATTGTTTAAAACCAGGAACGGCTAAATTGATGCCTCCAAAAGTATACGGAATTGGCATTCCGTAACGCGCCAAAGTAGTAACCAATACAACCGTATCTAAATACGTTTTGTGAGTTAAAATAAACGCAACAGAATTTTGTCGCATTAATTTCATCAAGTTTTTTATTTCTTTAGGATCAATATCTATTTTGTTATCATACGCTTTAGACATCATAAATTGAAATCCTTTTACAGACAACATGTTTGCAATAGGATGTTGTTGCGAATACAATTCGCGAATACAATCTGCACCTTTTTTTTGTACTTCAGAAAGCTCGACTTTTTGCTCAGTTGCAATTTCTTGCAACTTTTCTTGAAATTTAGTGTGATTGATACTATTTTGCAAATTGTGTTCCATAATCAACTAAAAAAAAGGTTTGTAAATTTTGAGATTCCTTTTTGTTCCCAAAATTTAGGGAAAAATAGAGATTCAACTTTTGTGAGAATTCCTTTAGGTTTTTTACCTGTAATGTTTGTATTTAAAGAGTTCGCTACGGTTAATAAAACAGAAGCATTTGCACCCATACCACAATGACTTCCAAAAACTTCGATATTTTTTATGTCTTTTCTTAAAGTTTCTGCTTCCATACAATGCTTCCAAGGTAAAAGTCCGTCTGTTTTTGTGTAAATGCAGGTTACTGGTACATCCGGAATTTCTTCTAATTCTTTAATAAATTTGTCATTTCTTTCACGTAATTTTCTTCCTCTTAAAAACTCCATCGATCTTACTAAAGGTGTTTTCATGTTTTTAACGCCCCAAACAGGAGAGCCAATTGTAATTAATTGTTCTACTTTATCAGGGTGTCTGTTGGCAATTATTTTAGCAAAAATTCCGCCGCCGCTCCAGCCAACAAGACTTACTTTTTCTTGATGTTTTTCATAAATTTCATCGAGTTTTTCAATCAATTTTGGTAAAGATTTAGAGTTGATCATATTTACACCTAAATCCCATTTATAGGTTTTAAAACCAACAGATCTTAAATAATGTCTTACAAAAGCCGTAGAATTATCGTTGCCAAGATAAGGTGGCATTAACAATACAGGTTTGTTTTTGCTTGCTTTGTGTTTTGGTATTAGCGGATAAATTCCGAACATGGATACCCATTCTATAACAGATCTTGTTTCTAATAATACATTAAATAGTGGCGGAGATTCTATTTGTTTATTAATTTCATCAACCTTGCTTTTAAACGTTTTTAAAACTTGAGCTGCAATTTCATTGGTACCTTTTTTGGTAGCTTCAATTTTGCTAATTCTTTCTAAAACAATATTTAAAGTTACATAATCTCTATCAGGTCCAAAATCTTCGCAAACAGAAATGCATTCGTTTAATAAAACGGTTACGTCTTTTTTAATTAATTTACTATCATCAATAAGACCAATAATCATTTTTTCGAACGGATGTAGTTCAAATTTTTGAATCACTATTTCTTTTGATTGCTTTAATGTCATCCCTTTAGACATTGTAACTTTTAAGGCAAGATTTGTAAAGGATGTATAAAGTGTTTTATTGTTTTCCATTTGTTTAATTTAGGCTTTAATGCTAGCATTTAACCAATTAATTACGTCTTGTTCAACCTCTTTTCTGTTGATTTCATGTAGCATTTCATGTCTGCCACCTTTATATATTTTAAGTGTTAGATTTTTAATGCCATTTTTTTCATAATTCTTTGCAACTTTTAGTACGCCTTTTCCCATTTCTCCTACAGGATCTTTATCACCCGAAAAAATTAAAATAGGCAACTCTTTTGGTGTGTTTTTAAAAGCTTTAGTTTCGTTAACTTTCTTAGTGCCTTTTAAAATATCTCTAAAAACACTTAAAGAAAAATCTTCTATCCTTAAAGGATCAGCTTCAAACAAATCAACCTGATGTTCATCGCTACTAATCCAATCTACATTTGTTCTGTTGGGTTTAAATTTTTTATTAAATTGTGTAAAAAACAAGTTTTTAAGCAATTCATTACTTCTGTATTTCCCATTTATTTGACCCAATATTTTTGCGCTAAAAAGACCAACGGAACCTAGTCCTTTCATAAAATTTGCCGTTCCGGATAAAATTAAAGCTTGTATATCATCGCCATAAATGGTAACATATTCTCTACTTAACAAAGAGCCCATGCTATGACCAAACAAAATTATTTTTTTCTTCGGATGCTCTTTTTTGATAATTTCTGTAAGTTGACGCATATCATTTACAGCATCTAAAAAATAATCATCACCATCATAATATCCTAAATAATCATGATTTTTTACTGATTGACCATGAATTCTATGATCATTTGCATACACTACAAAACCTTCATTTTGTAATTTTGTAGCTATTGATTGATATCTACCAGCATGTTCACCAACGCCATGCGCAATTTGTACAATTCCTTTTACAGGCTTGTTTTTAGTTGATGGCCATTTGTAATAAAAAATGGTTTCATTATCAAAGGTTTGATATGTGCTGGTGGTAAAACTCATTAATTTTGCTCTAAAAATATAGTCAGAATTTGAGAAAATTTATCAATATTCTTTTTTGTCCCCGTAAACTTTAACCTTTCTTGAATTAGAGCTTCTGCTACAAATAAATTCTTCTTATAAAGATTCATTAAATTGCTGTCATCAATCTCTATTTTCACTAAAGATTTTATTGTTTTTTTCTTTTTTACGGATACAGATTCTGATGAGATTTCTAATTGATAGTCTATTATTTCATCACCTAAATTAAGTTGAAAATCATAGCAGCCAATTAGTTGTTTTCTAAATATTTCATTCTCATTTAAAAACTTTTTAAAAGAGCTAAAGAACACAGCGCTTTTAGTTTTTTGAGATTTTGTTGCTGTTTTTTGTTTGTCTTTTGCTAAAATAAGTACTTCTAATTCATTGGCAGATTCTCTAATATATCTAGAAAATTTATCAGCATCTGGCATCGTTTTAGCATCCGAAGTTGTGGTTATAGAAACCAATCCATTATAGCTAAACGCAGCGATTATCAAACCAAAACCATCTAAAACTGGTGTCAATCCAAAAATACCAACTACTTTATGTCCTTTTAAAAATAACGGGTTTTGCGGACCAGGAACATTGGTAATGGTCACATTAAATGGTGGTTTATGAAATTCCTTAATATTGTATCTTGTGTATAAACCTGCCGCTAAATTTGCCAATCCAAAAGGAACTGCATCTGCCATTTTTGATAAGGCTTTTGCGCCAACTGCTTTGTGTCTAGATTTTCCTAAATTAGTTTGTTCCTGAATATACTCTAATCGTTCTAAAGGATTTTTTATATGCGTTGCTATTTTTACAAACATATTAGAAATCTGGTTATTCATTTTTTGTGCTTCGCCTTTTACACGGATAGAAATAGGCACATTGGCAACTAAAGGTTGCGTGGGTAATTTTTCTCGTTCTTCTAAATATCTTCTAATTGCACCAGCGCAAATTGCTAGTATTAAATCGTTAATACTAACATCCATAATTTTACGAAGATTGTTTATTCTGTCAAAAGACAAAATAGCGGTTCCCCAGGTTCTTTTTGGGGAAACCGATTCGTTAAAAATGGTTCTTGGTGTGGAGTAGTTGCTTTTAAGCGAAATTCTTTTAGGTCTAAGTTGATGATTCATTTTTACTTTTAGAAAAGTATAGGCCGTTTCGCCAATCAATTTAGGAACTTTTAAAGGGTTTTTAAAAAAATCATAGGTGCTTTTTATCAATAAACGTACTTCATCTGGCAAAGGTTCTGGTTCGTAAGGTTTTGGAGCTGCTGGTTTTTTGTCTTTGTTTTCCTCGTTATTATCAAATAAAATACTCATCAAGCTTACTCCAGAACTTCCGTCAATCATCACATGATGAATTTTAGAAACTATGGCAATAGATCCTTTTGGAACTTGAGAAACTTCATCTAAACCTTCAATAAAATCAATAGTCCACAAAGGTCTTCTTAAATCTAACGGACTGCTAAAGATGGTAGAAGTCATTTCTCTTAGCGTTTTCCAATTGGCAGGATCTGGTAATTTTAGTCTGTTGATGTGTAAATCAATGTCAAAATTAGGATCGTCTACCCAATAAGGATAATCTAAATTTAAAGGCACGTGTAAAAGCTTCTTTCTAAATTTAGGAATTAAATGTAGCTTAGAAGCAACTATTTTTTTAAAATCATTAAATTCAATAGAACCTTCAACAATTGTTAAAGTTGCTATATGCATAGGGCTAGTTGGAGATTCTGCATATAAAAATGTTGCATCTTGTCCAGAAACTTGTTGTAATGAACTCTCTAAAACTTCTTGCAAAAGATCTTTAATTACCTTTTTAGCCATTATTTCTAAATTTAGATGCTCTTTTTGTTGCTAATGAAAGAGGGTATTATTTTTATAAGAAAATTTTGCAACTCTGCAAGATAAATAATTTTAATTACATTTTCTAATAAGAATTGGTAGAGTTTTGACGGGAATAGTAGAAAAAAAAAGTCTCAAAATTGAATTTTGAGACTTTTAAAAATTGAGCCGATAGAGGGACTCGAACCCACGACCTGCTGATTACAAATCAGCTGCTCTAGCCAGCTGAGCTACATCGGCTTTTATTTCGGTGCGCAAATTAAATACTATTATTGAAAACTACCAAAATAAAAATGAATTTTTTTCAAAAAAAATAGTAAAAACTATTCTAAGGCTTCTTTATACACTTTTAAACAACGTTCTCTTGCCATTTTATGCTCTACTATTTGAGCAACATAGGTGAGTTCTTGAAACTCTGGCACCCATTTTTTGATGTATTCTAACTTTTTATCAAATTTTAAAATCTGAGTGGTTGGGTTAAAAATTCTAAAATATGGTGATGCATCAACGCCTGTTCCTGCAACCCATTGCCAATTACCAATATTACTAGCTTGCTCATAATCGTGCAGTTTTTCTGCAAAATACGCTTCTCCCCATCGCCAGTCTATTAGTAAATGTTTGCATAAAAAGCTACCAACTAGCATTCTAACGCGGTTATGCATAAATCCTGTTTCGTTTAATTCTCTCATGCCTGCATCCACCAAAGGATAACCTGTTTTTCCTTGGCACCAAGCGGCAAATTCTTGCTCATTATTGCGCCATAAAATACGATCGTATTGTGGTTTAAAACTAGCTGTTGTGGTGTGCGGAAAATGCCATAAAATTTGCATAAAAAATTCGCGCCAAATTAATTCCTTTAAAAAAGTGATATTGTTGCTTTCTGAAGCTTTTTCAACCATTTTTCTGATGCTCACTGTTCCGAAACGTAAATGAGTTCCTAGTTTTGATGTACTATTTTGTGCAGGGAAATTTCTGGTTTCTTCATAAGTATCGATAATTGTAGGTGAAACTTTATAAGATTCAACGGCTATTGGCGATTTTGTAAAACCAATATCTGATAAGGATAAAAATTGTAGCCGTTCATTTTTGATGAAATTCTCTAACTTTTCTTCGGATGGAAAAAAGGAATTTCCTTTTAATTGAAACGCTTCTAACCATTTTTTTGAATACGGAGTATACACTTTATAAGGCGTTCCGTCTTGTTTTACAATTTCGTTACGCTCAAAAATTACTTGATCTTTAAAAGTTTTTAGGTTGCTTTTTATGGATCTTAAAAAGTTGGTAATTTCTAAATCTCTTTTGATGGCATACGGCTCGTAATCATGATTTGTAAAAACAGTATCTATGGTATATTTTTCTGATAAATCTTTAAAAATAGCCATTGGTTTCCCGTGAAAAACAGACAATGAGCTATTTATTTTTAAAAGTTGATCGTTAATATTTTCTAATTCCCGATGAATAAATGAAACACGAGCATCCTCTTTTGGAAGTTTTTTTAGGATATCTTCATCAAAAATGAAAATAGGAAGTACTTTTTTATCCGAAGAAAGCGCGTGAAATAATCCACAATTATCATCTAAACGCAAATCTCGTCTAAACCAAAAAATATTGATTGCTGTTTTCATGTTTTTTATTTTTTAGGTTGATTTGTAAAAATAAGAATGCCACAAATTCAAAAATTTTAAATCTTCAAAAAGATTTTGAACTCTTGAATTTATGGCAAATTGAATGTTTTTTTTATTTTTTATATTCTCCGAAGAGTTCTAATAATTTTTTTTGTCGGTATGCAAAAATTTCTTCTAATTTTGGTTTTACCAAAAAAGGATGCACCAATTGCCCTAAAATACCTAACGGAACTTTATAGTCAATAATGTCTTCCATTTCTACGCCACCATCAATTTCTTTGATAAAATGTTTATGATGCCATAAGGCATAAGGGCCATACATTTGCTCATCTACAAAATACTTTTTGTGTTCTATATGTGTGATTCCTGAAACCCATTTTGTTTTAATTCCTAATAAAGGAGTCACAATATATTGTATAATTTGTCCGGTATATAAAGGTCTATCAATATCAGAAATAATATCGAAGCTCATATAATCTGGCGTAATTACTTTTAAATTTTTGGGGCTTGACAAAAAATCCCAAGCTTGGTCTAAAGTGATTGGTAATTTTTGTGTCCTTTGAAAGGTGTATATTTTCATCTTAATTATGTATTAAAATATAAAGATTCAAAGAAGTAGCAATGCATAACCAAACCATATAAGGTAAAAGCAAAGACTTATAATTGCCTACTTTATCACTTAATTTAAAATAATAGATAAATAGTAACGAGGTTAATAAAAGAATGGAAATTAAAGCTAAAAATACAAAATGCTGATTAAAGAAAATATAGTTCCAACTTACGTTTAAAACAAACTGAAGGATGAAAATCAATTTCATTTTTAGAGAACTATCTTCTGTAAAAAGTTTTCCTAAATAGATTGAAAAACAAATCATAATGGACGTCCATGCTATACCAAAAACATATCCTGGTGGTGTCCATGGAGCCTGACTTAAATTTGTGTACCAATCAGAAAGTGGACCATTATTCATTAACCAACTTCCAATAGCTAAACCTCCAAAATTGATTACTAAAAATAAGATAGTTAGTTGAAGTTTTTTCATTATTTTTTTTGAATTTCTTCTATTTTTTTAAGAATTTCATCTGCTTCAAAATACTTTTTATCGCTATCGCTTCTACTAACAGATTGCAGTTTATAAGCTTCCTCCATTAATTTTTTATAAGCATCTTGTAGTTTTTCAACTTCAGATTTCTTTTTAAACAAATTAAACATTTCTTTTATTTTAAGTGTTTTGTAATTTTTGAACTTAACGGACTCGTAATTGAGAAAAAATAATCAATTAAATGACCCTCTTGGTCAACAAAATATTTTTGAAAATTCCATTTTACAGAAGAACTTTTTTTATCGTTCATTTCTTTATCGGTAAGCCAAGCGTATAAGGGATGTTGATCATCTCCTTTTACATCGATTTTTTCTGTCATTAAAAAAGAAACACCATAGTTTACTTCACAAAATTCTTGAATTTCATCTGCACTCCCAGGTTCTTGTTTTCCAAACTGATTGCAAGGAACGCCGATAACAACTAGGTTGTCTTTATAGGTTTCGCTTAAGGTTTCTAAGTCTTTATATTGAGGCGTAAATCCGCATTTTGAAGCAACATTTACAAAAAGTATAAATTTATTTTTAAAGTCAGATAATTTGATAGGTTTACCTTGTAAACTATCAATTTTTATGTCGTAAAGATTCATTTTTTTAGAATTTTGTTAGCTTTTAAAGCTCACGATTCCGCAATCTAGTTCAAAAATTTGACCAGAAATAGAACGTGCTTTATCAGAAATTAAAAAAGTAGCCATGTCAGCAACTTCGTCTGGATGTAAGAATTTTTTAAGAGGATGACGTTCTGTGATGCTCTCAATCATTTTTTCGTTTCTTAGCAGTTTTGCAGCCAAATCTGTATCGGTAACAGTTGGTGCAATTGCATTTACTCTTATGGTTGGGGCTAATTCTGCGCCTAAAGATTTTGTTAAACCTTCCACGCCAGATTTTGCTGCGGCTACACTTGCATGAAAAGGCATTCCTAGTTTTGCTGCAACGGTACTAAATAATAAAATAGAAGGATTCGTCCCTTTTTTTAGAGCTGGTAAAAAATGTTGAATAGCTTTTACAGCAGAAATTACATTTATTTCAAAATCTGTTCTAAAATCGTCTAAACTTAATCTAGAAATAGGTTTTAAATTGATGCTACCTGGGCAATAAATAAGTGTATCTATTTGCTCAATTATAGGTAATTCATCAGAAAGGATGTCACAAGAAAAATGAGTAAGATTTTTATGAGAAAGTAGAGGAACTGATCTACTTATGTTTATTACTTGGTTACTATCAACCAAAGATTTAACGATTGCACTTCCAATTCCTTTACTACCTCCAATTACTACTATTTTTTTCATGTTGCTTTATGGTCTTCCTTTCAAGCGCTTTTCTATTTTCTGTTTTACAGCAGTTAAACGCTTCATAAGATCCATCATTTCTGGATCTTTTTCTGATTTATATACTTCGTTAAGTTCGAGAATAAGTGATTTTACTTCTCTTGATGCTAAAATTCTGTCGCTAGTGGTTTTAAATGAGAATTTTCTGTTCTCAAATTCTATAGCTCTTTCAATTAAATTCATTTCTTGTTTTTTCCTAAAATTTACTAATCTGTGAATATAATTATAAAAGTTAGAAAAGCAAGAAAAATTTTAGTTTATTAAGAAGATGTTAACGGTTTTCCCTTTAATCGTTTCTCTATACGTTGTTTAACGGATGTTAATCGTTTCATTATATCCATTATTTTCTTGTCTTTACTCTCTTTGTAAAGCTCATTTAAACTTAAAATTAAAGATTTTGCTTCTCTAGAAGCTAGAATTCTATCACTAGTTGTAGGAAACTTCATTTTTCTGTTCTCGAATTCTAAGGCTTTTTTAATTAATTCCATTACTTAATAGTTTAGAGTGTTTTGTAATTCTGCTATTTTTTCTGATGTGTTAAAAACTCCACCAAAATAAGAAGTTACTGTAGATGATGTATCGTCTTTTACACCTCTAGATGACACGCATAAATGTTTAGCGTCTATAATAACAGCAACATTTTCTGTTTCTAAAATCGATTTTAATTCTTCAGCAATTTGATTTGTTAAGCGTTCTTGTACTTGTGGTCTTTTTGCGTAATATTCTACAATTCTATTTAATTTTGACAATCCAATTACTTTACCAGATGAAATGTAAGCTACATGCGCTTTACCTATAATGGGTACAAAATGATGTTCACAATTAGAATAAAACGTAATATTTTTTTCAACCAACATTTGGTTGTATTTGTATTTATTATCAAACAAAGCAACTTTTGGTTTATTTGCAGGATTTAAACCAGAAAATATTTCTTCGATATACATTTTTGCAACTCTTTTTGGAGTTCCTTGTAAAGAGTCGTCGGTTAAATCTAAACCCATTACATCCATAATTTGCGAAAAGAGTGCTGCTATTTTCTCTTGCTTTTCATCATCAGAAATATCAAAAGCAGTTGGTTTCATTGGCGTTTCTAAACCGGTATATAAATGGTCGTCACCAACTTCATCAAATGTTAAACTGTTAAAAAAATGATTTTCTTTTTTTACTATTCCTTTTTTCTTACTTATTACTTCTGTAACCATTGTTTTTCTTTTTAATGTGCTGTCATTAAGTACTCTAAACTTAAAAGCAAAGCACGTGTTATCTTTTTGATATAGAGTTGTTTGTAATTGTTCTTTGTCTAGAGCATTTAAATCTTCCTTTTTCAAATACTCTTAATTTGTCGTGTTTAGTTTTTCTTCCTTGCACTCTCGCTCTCCACATTTTAAAGCTTTTCAGCTTCATTTCTTTTCTCATTAAGTCGATAACATCTTGTTCTTTTAAACCAAATTGAAATTGTATGGCTTCAAAAGTAGTTCGGTCTTCCCAAGCCATTTCTATAATTCTATCGACTGCTATACTATCTAATTGCATTGGTAATGATTTTAATTATTGTTTTCGTAAAAAGAATAATTTTCTTCGTTTTCAACTTTTAGTTGTAAAATTCTGTCAAGAAATGTTTTGTTTTCTTTGTATAACTTGTCTGTTTTAAATCGAACATAATTTCCTTGTGCGTGAAGGCTGTAGCAGTTTGTTTTATAAATATGTAATTGATAAAACGGAATTGCCCAACTATAATTTTGTAATCCTTTATTAATGTGAATTATAATTCCTTTGCTTCTTAGCTCAATATTTCCGTAATTCACATCGCTAACAGTATTCATATTGGTTTTAAAACCAATACTAACATCCTCAATTATCATTCTTTTTGAACCTGTTCCTTTTAATTTTATAGATTCAAAAAAAGAATACCGCTTGCCAATTAAGTTATTAATTGTTGCTTCTGCGTCTTTGTTTTTATATGTTGTGTTATAAAGCATGCACAAATATACAAAAAAAATAATTATGTTTAACATTATTTAATTTAAGTTAAACAAAAATTAACAAAACATTATAAATCGCTATTTATTAAGAATCTAGCTATTATTACATGCTGTTTCGATCGGTAATGGTGTGTTTCTTTAAAATTCTGAAGTTTTCGGACCGTACATCCGGATCTTTTTTCATTTCCCAAAGAATATCACTGGCTCTTTTTCTTGCCGAGTTGATATCTACAATTGGTTTTGGATAGTTTTCACCTAGTTTAAAATTGTTAAAAAGTTCATCTAACGGAGTCATTAAATAGGGTTCGTGTATAAATGCAATAGGTAAATCTGCCAATTCTGGACACCATTTTTTGATAAAAGTAGCATCCTCATCATGCGCTAGACTATTTTTTATA
Organism: Polaribacter sp.; assembly: GCA_030731625.1. GTDB lineage: Bacteria > Bacteroidota > Bacteroidia > Flavobacteriales > Flavobacteriaceae > Polaribacter. The sequence goes on from JANQTQ010000129.1 coordinate 42,159, forward strand.
GGATTATAGATACGCAACGTGTTAATGCCAGTTTCACCAGCGCCCATTTGCAATTGTGGAAAATGAATGCCAGGTTCAAAATCTAAAAACATTTTTGATAAATGTTTGGAGGAAGCTTGCCAAGGTTGCCATAAAATATGCGTAAAAAACGATACTAACATGGCGCGCATTCTAAAATTTAAATATCCGGTTTCTATCAAACAACGCATACATGCATCAATTAAAGGAAAACCCGTGTTTCCTTCTTCCCAAGCTTTTTGATATTCTGCAGAAATAGTTTTTTTTAATTTTTGATAGCCCATGTTTAAACTTGCATTTTCCATGGTATGTTCCATTTCAAACTTCTGAATAAAATGTGCTTGCCATCGCAGACGAGAAACAAAAGCGCCTAAAGATCTAGAATTTTCAGCATCTTTTACGGCACTTGCTTTATGATAAATTTGACGAATAGAAACATTTCCCCATGCAATATATGGCGATAATCTACTGCAACTTTCTCTAGCTAAAGCTGGTTTGGATATGTTATGCATGTATTTTTCATAACGTTTTTCAAAAAAACTATTGGCATATCTCCAAGCCATTTTTGTGCCTCCTTTTTGAAATACAGCCTGTTTTGGTGTTTTTAAATCTACAAGTTGAAAGTACTTTTCTAGCGAAGAAATCTCATCTATTGAAATAAATTTTTCTGATGCTAATTTGTTTTCAAATTGATAGTCAGACATATAATCTTCCCATTTTTCAAACCAATCTTCTCTAGTTAGCAAACCTCTTAAAATACCATTATTCTTATTTTCAATCCAATTTATTGAATTATTTCGGCAGTATCTTGTAAAAATTTTATCTCTGTTATACGTAATTAATAAACCAGTTTCTTGATGAGAAAAAACAGTATGAATTTTATATGTACTCAATAACTGATTAAATGCCGCCACAACTTCCGCCTGAACACATAAAATAGTTGTATTGTGTTTTTTTAAATCATCATTTAAATCTCTAATAGACTCTTTTATAAAGTTCCAGTGGCGTTCGTCATAATGCGAATCTTCGAGCAAAATATTTTCAAATACATACAAGAAAAGTGTCCGTTTATTAGATTGTAAAGCGTTGTAGATTGCCTCATTATCTTGTAAACGCAAATCACGTTTTAACCAAACAACGTTTATTTCTTCTTTGTTAATATTCATCTAAATGTTCGATTATATGTGTTGCTTTTTCTTTGATTTTTACTCTTTCTTCGGATGACATTTTGTTTAACAAACTATACATCATTTTCATTCGAAAGTTACCCGATAATTGTGCTTGTTTTTCGTCTAAGAAATTCCAGTATAAGGTGTTAAAAGGACAAGCATCATCTTCAAATTTCTTTGTTTTTTTATAGACGCACGTATCACAATAGTTACTCATTTTACTGATGTAACTTCCGCTAGAAACATAGGGTTTTGTTGCAATTTTCCCACCATCAGCAAACTGACTCATTCCGCGTGTATTTGGCAACTGAACCCACTCAATAGCATCTACGTAAATACCTAAATACCATGCATCAATTTCATCGGGATCTATTTGTGCCAAAAGCGCAAAATTACCTGTAATCATTAATCGTTGAATATGGTGTGCATACCCGTTATTTAAAGAATTGGTTACAGCATTTTTAAGACAATTCATGTTGGTTTTTCCTGTCCAAAAAAAGCTAGGTAATTTATTTTTATTTTCTAGAAAGTTTTCTTTTTTGTAGGCTGGCATGAGCATCCAATACATTCCTCTCATATATTCTCGCCAACCTAAAATCTGTCTGATAAAACCTTCTACTTGCGATATATCTATGTCATTTTCTTGCTTTCTGTAGGTTTCTAAAACTTTGGATATAATTTCTTTTGGAGAAATCATTTTAGTATTCATTGCAAAAGAAATTCTACTATGATAAAGATAAATTTTATCAGTATGCATTGCATCTTGATAATCGCCAAAATGAACCAATAAATGCTCGCAGAAATAAGCCAATTGAACTAAAGATTGTTTTCTAGAAATAGGATATTCAAAATATTTAGGATTGATATTTCCAATTGTATTGATTCCTGATTTTTCAATATCAGATATAATATCTTCAACATTGTTATCAAAACAAATTTCTTGTGGAATTAAAGTTTCTCCTTTCCATTTTTTACGATTGCTCGCATCAAAATTCCATTTTCCTCCTTCGGGTTGATTATCAATAATTAAAATTTGATGTTTTTTACGCATTTGGCGATAAAAATTCTCCATCAAAAATTGTTTCTTTCCTTTAAAGAAAGTTTGTAAATCTTCTCTTTCTGTATAAAAATGTTCCGTCGAAAATACTTCAGATTTAATGGATAAGTTTTTACAAAAATCAGTTAATTGACTGTCTAAACGATATTCATCCGGAGCTAAATACTCAAACGTATCGATATTATTTTCTTTAATTAAAAGTGATAAGTTTTCTACTAAACTTTGTGTGTTTTGTGCGTCATTAATATCAAAATAAATAACAGTATGATTTGCTTTTTGTAATTCTTGTGCAAAGTTTCTCATCGCAGCAAAAAAGCCAACCACTTTTTGAATATGATGCGTTACATAATCTGTTTCTTGTCTCATTTCAAACAGACAGTAGATTACATTCTTATCGGTTTTAGAAAACCAAGAATGTTCGCTATTTAGTTGATCTCCTAATAGTAAACGTAATTTTTTCATGTTAAAATAATGTTTTTACCAACCACATCTTTCTAAATTTATAATCGCCATCATAACGTTCTGCTTGCAACTGTGTATTAAATTTTCGATCTCTTGGATCATTCCCAACGCCTGCAACATACATCCAGTTTCCGTAGTTGCTATGCACATCAAAGTCGATCAACATAGATTCAAAATAAGCTGCACCAATTCGCCAATCTAACAATAATTCTTTGGCAAAATAAGAAGCCACGTTTTGTCTTCCTCTATTGCTCATCCAGCCAGTTTCTTTAAATTCGATCATATTAGCGTTTACAAAATCGTCTTTGGTTTCGCCGTTAATCCATTGATCGATTAACTTTTTATCAGAATTCCAATGATAATTTTTGTCTAAAATTCCACCAATTTTAAAGATTTTAGCACCATGTTTTAACGAAATATATTTAAAATAATCTCTCCAAATCAATTCGAAAATCACCCAATAAGTCGATTCATTTGCACCAAATTCTTTTTCGTATGCTTTTATATTCCAATAAATAGTTTTTGCTGATAAACTACCGTTTGCCAACCAAGGCGAGAACTTTGTAGCGTAATCTAACCCAACTAAACCGTTTCTTGTTTTTTTATAAAAACCTACTTTTTTACTTTCAAATAGATAATAATTCAATCTTTTTAGAGCTTCTGATTCTCCCCCTAAAAAAGGAAACGCTGATTTTGGATGCGTTTCAAAACTCTTAAAACCTAAAGTTGAAATCGAAGGAATTGTAGTTTTGTTCTCAACTAAATTTGTAATTGGTAGTTTAGAAATTGAAACCTCCTCCTGAATTGCTACATATTTCTCTAACTTCTTTCTGAATTGTGTAAATACATCAGGAATATTGCTAAAATTAGTGGATACGGTTTCTGGGTGATATAAAAATTGATCATACGTTTCAATAAATTTCACATCCGCAGAAAGTGTTTTTTTGATCAACTCATTAGTATCAATTTCTTCTTGTGTCCATTCTTTTTGCGTGTAGATGGCATCCACTAAAAGGTCATCGCACAACAAAGAAATTTTATGTTCTGGAGCGTCCAAATAGGTGAGGAGTGTGATGTTTAAATCGGCTAAATTTTTCTTTAAATCGGTAATTGTTTCGATTAGAAATTTAGCTCTAAACTTGGCTGTTTTTTGAAATCCGAATGCAGCTGTTTTAAAATTTTTAGGATCAAAAAAATACACCGCAACTACTTTTTCATGCTTTTCAATGGCATTTTTAAGTGAAGCATTATCTTGCGTTCGTAAATTATTACGAAACCATATTAAACCGGTACTGTTTTGTTTCTTCTGCATTTTTCGCTACAATATTTTACGTTTTCCCAATTCTTTTCCCATTTTTTTCGCCATGTAAACGGACGATTGCAAACAGGGCAATTTTTTGTAGGAAGCTGTTCTTTTTTCAAAATTATTTGTTGATGTTGTTGATCATTCCGTTAAAAACAAACCAATGAAAAGGCATCACCGAATACCAATACAATCTTCCAGCCAACCCGTGCGGTCTAAAAGTTGCCGTTTGATATAAAACTCCGTCTTCAATTCTAAATTCTAACCAAGCTTCACCTGGTAAAATCATTTCTGCATAGAGTAGTAGTTTGCCTTTTTCTTTATCCGCATAAATAACGCGCCAAAAATCTAAAGCATCGCCAGCATTTAATTCTGATGGATGTCTTCTTCCTCTTCGTAAACCTGCACCCCCAAAAATCTGATCTACAAAACCACGAATTTTCCAAAGAAAGGTTCCGTAATACCAACCAGTTTCGCCACCAATAGACCAAATTTTGTTTAATACAATTTCTTTGTTTTTAACCTTGCGTTTTTTAAAATCTTTGAAACAACCATATTCTGGAACATTGATAAATTCGTGCACATAGTTTTTTAGTTTTCCACTGCTGATGTAAGAATCTTTCCAGCTAGAAATAATACTATTTTGTTCAATTTTTTTAAAAGCTAACTCAACCGCTTCCTTGTAAGACATTGGATTGATATCTAATATTTTATTAATATCACTTTTATTTCCAATAACTTCTACGCCCATCGAATTTACCAAAGTACGCGCCAATTTATACGAAGTTGAAGTAACAAAATAGAGCCAATACGAAGACAATCCTGGAGTCATCACCGGAATCGTAACAATCCATCTTTTTAATTTTCGCACTTCTGCAAATTGCAATAACATGGTTTTGTAGGTCATTATTTCAGGACCAAAAATATCATAAGAAGTATTGTATAATTCTTTTTTATCTAAAGCTTTGTGTAAAAAGGATAACACATCTCTAATGGATAAAGGTTGGGTTTTTGTGTTTAGCCATTTAGGCGTTATCATGAATGGCAATTTTTCTACGATATCTCTTATAATTTCAAAAGATGAACTTCCAGAACCCACAATAATTCCTGCTTTAAAAGTAGTTAAAGCGTACTTTTTTGACGCCAACGCTTCTTCTACATTTTTTCTAGATAATAAGTGTTTAGATAGTTTTGTGTCATTCGTTATTCCGCTTAAATAAATAACTTGTTTTATCGATGTGTTTTCTGCAAAACGTTTAAAATTAAATGCACACTTTTCTTCTAAAACATGAAATTCTTTTGCTGAATTAGACATGGAATGTATCAAGTAATACGCTGCATCAATATCCTTCGGAATTGATTCTAATGAAGCGTCACTTAAAAAATCAGCTTCAACAAGCGTTATATTTTTTTGATCTTTGTAATAATTTTGAGCTCTTTTTTTATCTCTAACAGGGCACACAATTGTATGACCATCATTTAATAATAACGGAATTAAGCGTTTGCCAATATAGCCAGTTGCGCCTGTTACAAGAATTTTCATGGGATGTTATTTTAATTTTTTTGGTCGTTGATAGGTGAGTTGCTTTTTGAATTTAGGAATTGCATAGGTATCTAAACCGTTGATAGTAACCACATTTCCTTTTGATAAATTAATTAAACCATCTTCTTGAAGCAATTCATCTTTAATATACAATTCTTCTATTTGAGCAACTACTAAAAGCACATCATTAGAGGGTACATACACTTCTTCTACAAATTTCAT
>JANQTQ010000130.1 GCA_030731625.1 Polaribacter sp.
GCAAATCCTTTTTTTTGAAAATCAGGATGAATTAAAATTCCTACTCCTGCTCTTCTATGTTGCGGATTAAAATCAAACAAATCGATCATTCCTACCTGCTTTTTTGTCGATTTTTCTTCAATTAGTAAACGCAGTTGTTTGCTTTCGTACATATCTAAATGAGCATTTTCCAGATATTGTTTTAGAACGTATTTAGAAAACGGAGTTTGAGTATGACTTACTTCCCAAAAAGATTCGTTGTTTTCTATTTGATATAGAAATTCTAAATCCTCGGGTTCAAGAGCTCTTAAGTGGATATTTTGATCGCTAAGTATTTTCATTATATTTTTACCGTTCCTTCAAACACAAATTTTGCAGGTCCCTTTAAATACACATTTTTATAAACTCCATTTTCTTCTGTAAAAGAAACTTCTAAAACACCACCTTCTACCGGTAAAGAAATTAAATTACTATTTGTTTTATTGGTTTTATGCATGGCAATTGCAACAGCTGTAACACCTGTTCCACAAGCCAAAGTTTCATCTTCAACACCTTTTTCATAGGTTCTTACTCTAAAAGTCGTCGTGTCTATTTTTTGAACAAAATTCACATTTGCCCCAGGGTTTGCATAAGAATATCTAATTTTTTTACCGTTTTCAAAAACAGGATAGTCGTTTAAATCATTTACCATTTCTACATGATGTTGAGTGCCTGTATAAGCAAAAACTGAATTTTCACTTACTTTTATATCATCAACATCAATCATTTTAAGCGAAATAATTCCATTTTTAATGGTAGCAAAATGCTCACCATCAAAAGCAATAAAAGTAGTTTCTGTATCAATAATATTTAAATACTTTGCAAAAGCAACAGCACATCTGCCTCCGTTTCCACAAAAAGTTTCACTTCCATCCGCATTAAAGTAAATCATTTTAAAATCGAATTCTTCATCATTTTCAATTAAAATAATTCCATCAGCACCCACACCAAAATGTCTGTCAGCCAAATGAGAAATAATGTCAGTATTTTCTTTTGGAAAGATTTTTGTTCTGTTATCTATCATCACAAAATCGTTACCCGTTCCTTGATACTTGTAAAATGTTAAATTCATAAAACAAAGATAGTAATTTCAAGAATTAAAAAGCGGTGTTAAAGCACGGTTAAAATGAGTTAAAACTAAGTTAAACAGATTTTTTGAAAAAGTTTAATCTGTATATTTGAGTAATGAATAATTAAAAATTTAGAAAAATGAAGAAATTTTTTAGCTTATTAGGAATCGCTATTTTAGGCGGAGCAATTACTTTAGGAGGTTACAAAATGTTAATTTCTGAATCCGTAATTACAGAAAGTAGTTCACCCTCTAAAATGCAAACTTTTCAAACAAATTACAACCCGGCATACAATTCCACGGCAATTGATGCTGCTACAATCGATTTTACTTTAGCCGCAGAAAAAACTTTAAATGCTGTTGTACACGTTAAAAATAGAACTACAAGAACGCAAACAAGTGCTTTAGATCTTTTTTTTGGAAGCGGCAATGGAACAAGAAAATACGAACAAGTTGGTACCGGAAGTGGTGTTGTTATTTCATCTGATGGTTATATCATCACAAATAATCATGTTATTGAAAGTGCAAACGAAATAGAAATTACCCTTAATGACAAGAAAACATACAAAGCAGAATTAATTGGTTCTGATAAAGAGAATGACATTGCTCTGTTAAAAATTAATGCAGAAATAGATTTGCCTTTTGTATCTTTTGCAGATTCTGACGCCGTAAAAGTTGGGGAATGGGTTTTAGCTGTTGGTAATCCTTATAATTTAACATCTACGGTAACCGCAGGAATTGTAAGCGCAAAAGGTAGAGATTTAGAAGGCAATTCTGCCATTGACTCTTTTATACAAACTGATGCCGCTGTAAACCCAGGAAATAGTGGCGGTGCTTTGGTAAATACAAGAGGTGAATTAGTTGGTATTAACACCGCTATATCTTCTACAACAGGTTCTTTTGTAGGATATTCTTTTGCCATTCCTTCAAATATTGCTAAAAAAGTGATAGATGATTTGTTAGAATTTGGCGCAGTGCAAGAAGCAGTAATAGGAATTCGTTTTTCGCCAGTTGATAATGATAAAATAGCAGGAGTAAAAATTATTAGTGTAGAAAAAAATCAAGGTGCAGCCAAAGCCGGATTAAAAGAAAATGACATTATTGTAAAAGTAAATAATGTAAATATTACAAAATTCTCTGAATTAAGAGGTCAGTTAACCGCAAAAAGACCAGGAGAAACTGTAAATATTACTGTTGATAGAAATGGTGAGTTAGTCACTAAAAATGTAAAATTAGGAAAAAAGGAAAAAAGCTTTATTTCTAATTCATTTAAATGGGAATTACAAGATTTATCAAAAGAGGAATTGAAAAGAAATAATATTAAATACGGAGTTAAAATCATAGAAACACAAGACAATGACTCTAAAAATAGTTTAAAGAATTTTATCATTACAAAAATTAATGATACAGACGTAGAAAATGCAGAAGAAGGTATTAAATTGTTAGATGGTGTTGCTCAAAGTAGATATTCTATTGTTATAGAAATGATCAATACTAAAGGAGAAAAAGAAAGATTACGTTTTAGATAAATGGATTAAGAGTTAAAACATATCAGTAAAATCCTGATTCTATAAATGAAAATGCCCCAAAAAGTTAACTACTAATTGGGGCATTTTTTTATGATTCAATTGCTGATATATCAAAAAAAACTCTTAAAAAGGGGTTTTTCCTAGTTAAATAAGGAGGATTTTCCTGATAAAATAATCATTTATATTATTTAACTTTGAGAATCCCCCATTAATCCCCCATTATTCTTGAATCCTCATGTTAAAAATGAGGATTTTTTTTATCTAGTCAATTTTTTATATTTTAAACGTTTCGGCATTAAATCACCACCTAAACGTTTTTTCTTATTCTCTTCATAATCAGAAAAAGAACCCTCAAAGAAATACACTTGGCTATCTCCTTCAAAAGCTAAAATATGGGTACAAACTCTATCTAAAAACCATCTATCGTGACTAATTACAACTGCACAACCTGCAAAATTTTCTAAACCTTCTTCTAATGCTCTTAATGTATTTACATCCAAGTCATTGGTTGGCTCATCTAAAAGTAACACATTTCCTTCTTCTTTTAAAGTCATTGCTAAATGCAGTCTGTTTCTTTCTCCTCCTGATAACGTATCTACTTTTTTGTTTTGCTCACTTCCAGAGAAATTAAAACGACTTAAGTATGCACGAGAATTTACTTGTTTTCCTCCCATCATCACTAAATCTTGACCGTCAGAAAAATTTTCCCAAATTGTTTTGTCTAAATCAATATTAGAATGCGCTTGATCTACATACGCAATTTTTGCAGTTTCACCTACATCAAAACTACCTGCATCAGGCGTTTCTTCTCCCATAATCATTTTAAAGATTGTTGTTTTACCTGCTCCATTCGGACCAATAATTCCAACAATTCCTGCTTGAGGTAAACTAAACGCTAAATCTTCATATAATAATTTATCGCCAAAAGCTTTAGAAACACCTTTTGCATCGATAACATTAGTCCCTAATCTTGGCCCATTAGGAATGTAGATTTCTAACTTTTCATCTACTTGTTTTTGGTCTTGACTCATTAATTTGTCATAGTTTTTCAAACGCGCTTTTTGCTTTGTTTGACGACCTTTTGCTCCTTGACGAACCCAATCTAACTCTCTTTCTAAAGTTTTTTGACGCTTAGAAGCCGTTTTACTTTCTTGCGCCATTCTTTGAGATTTTTGATCTAACCAAGAAGAATAATTTCCTTTCCAAGGAATACCTTCTCCTCTATCTAATTCTAAAATCCAACCAGCAACATTATCTAAGAAATATCTATCGTGCGTTACAGCAATTACAGTTCCTTTATATTGTGCTAAATGATGCTCTAACCAATGTACAGATTCTGCATCTAAATGGTTTGTTGGCTCATCTAACAATAAAATTTCTGGCTCTTGCAATAATAACCTACACAAAGCAACTCTTCTTTTTTCTCCACCAGAAAGTACACCAATTTTTTTATCGGCTTCTGGAGTTCTTAAAGCATCCATTGCAATTTCTAATTTGGTATCTAATTCCCAAGCATTTGCAGCATCAATTTTATCTTGAAGCACTGCTTGCTGATTCATTAGTTTTTCCATTTTATCGGCATCAGAATATACTTCTTCTAAGCCAAACATATCATTAATCTTGTTGTATTCATCAAGAATTGCAACAGTTTCAGCAACTCCTTCTCTTACAATTTCTATAACTGTTTTTTCTGGATCTAATTGTGGCTCTTGCTCTAAATAGCCAACTTTGTAACCTGGTACAAAAGTTACATCACCTTGAAAATTCTTTTCTACACCTGCAATAATTTTTA
>JANQTQ010000131.1:0-546 GCA_030731625.1 Polaribacter sp.
CTCCTGTTAATGCTGAAACCATTAAAACTTCTGCAGGTGCAGCTTTTAAAGTGCCCATTTGCAAAGTAAATCATATTAAAGACGCTTTATTTCTATTAGCAGCTTCAGGGATAAAAACGGTTGCTGCCACCGAAAAAACAGACCACTCTATTTATGATTTAGATTTTAATCAGCCGCTCGCAATTGTACTGGGCTCTGAACATAGAGGAGTTAATCCTTCTGTTTTAAAAATGGTAGATTATACTGCTAAACTTCCACTCTTAGGAGACATTTCTTCTTTAAATGTTTCTGTTGCTTGTGGTATATTTTTGTATGAAACTGTAAGACAAAGAATAGCTAAAAGTTAGAAATTCAAATATAACTTATTTATCAATTTGATGAATTTCTTCTTCAATTATTGTTGGACTAAAATTTCCATTTTCATCAAAAAAAGTATCGAATTCTGTTTCTTTAAATTCATAGTGTTCTTTTATCATTCCTTTTTTTCTATATATAAGTGCCAAAAGCAATCCTACTAAAAAACCAGATAAATGTCCTTCCCAAGAC
>JANQTQ010000131.1:556-17550 GCA_030731625.1 Polaribacter sp.
TTGGTAAAACATACCAAATCATACTTCCATATAAGAATATAATAATTAAAGAAAGTGCAACTAGCCTATAATGCTTTCTTATAATTCCGCTAAAAAAAACAAAACTAAAAAGCAAATAAACGATTCCACTGGCACCTATGTGATAAGATTCTCTTGCAATAATCCATGTTAAAAACGCAGTAAAAAAGCCACCCATGAACAAAACTTTGTAAGCTATAACTCTATAAAAATAAAAAAGACTACATAATAGCACAAATAAAGGAATAGAATTATTGAAAAGGTGATTTACATTGCTATGAATAAAATGTGTAAAAAAAACACCTCTAAAACCAATTAAAGTTCTAGGATAAACTCCGAATTTATTAAAATTTAATCCAAATTGTATTTCTATCCAATAAATAAGCCAAATAACAATGACAAATAGTATTGGAATAAGAAAAATAGACCTCGATATTTTTAAATCATTAGAATCATCCATTAAAACTAAAATTACAAAAATCTAACCAAATAGAATTTTTACAATTTCTGTCAGAAATCTTTATTATTTTTACAAAATGAATGAACCTTTGGCAGAAAGAATTAGACCTAAAACGCTTGATGATTATATTAGTCAGCAACATTTAGTAGGCAAAAATGGTGTTTTAACAAAATTGATAAAACAAGGAATCATTCCGTCTTTAATTTTATGGGGACCTCCAGGAATTGGTAAAACTACCCTAGCAAATATTATAGCAACCGAATCTAAAAGGCCATTTTATACATTAAGTGCAATTAGTTCTGGTGTAAAAGATGTGAGAGAAATTATAGAAAAAGCTAAGAAAAGTGGCGGATTATTTACCACAAAAAATCCTATTTTATTTATTGATGAAATTCACAGGTTTAGTAAATCACAACAAGATTCTTTATTAGGTGCTGTAGAAAAAGGATGGGTTACTTTGATTGGTGCAACTACAGAAAACCCAAGTTTTGAGGTGATCCCTGCCCTACTTTCTCGCTGTCAAGTGTACATATTAAATTCATTTGATAAAGATGATTTAATTGCCTTATTGCATAGAGCCATTGAAAAAGACGTTTATTTATCAACCAAAAAAATCACCTTACAAGAAACGGACGCATTGTTACAAGTTTCAGGAGGAGATGCCCGAAAACTTTTAAATATTTTTGAATTATTAGTTTCTGCAGATGATGTAATTGAAATTACAAACAAACTTGTTTTAGAGAAAGTTCAGAAAAACACGGTTCGGTATGATAAAACTGGAGAACAACATTACGATATTATTTCTGCGTTTATAAAATCGATTAGAGGAAGTGATCCAAATGGAGCTGTTTATTGGTTGGCAAGAATGATTGAAGGTGGTGAAGACGTGAAATTTATAGCCAGAAGATTGTTAATTTCAGCATCCGAAGATATAGGAAACGCAAACCCAACTGCTTTAATTTTAGCAACCAATACTTTTCAAGCGGTTTCTGTTATTGGAAACCCCGAATCAAGAATTATTTTGAGTCAATGTGCCGTATATTTAGCAAATTCACCTAAAAGTAATGCTTCCTATTTGGCAATTGACACGGCCTTAAGTTTAGTACGAAAAACTGGCGATTTATCTATTCCGTTGCATTTAAGAAATGCGCCTACAAAATTAATGAAAGATTTAGATTACGGCAAAAACTATAAGTATTCTCACGATTATACTAACAATTTTGTAGACCAAGAATTTCTACCTGATGAAATTTCTGGCACAAAATTATACGAACCAGGCAACAATGCAAGAGAAAATCAGTTTAAAGAATCCTTAAAAAATAAATGGAAAGGCAAATATGATTATTAAAATTTTATTTGATAATTTTTAGTTACAAGATTATCATTTTCATAGAATTCAGCTACCCAAAATTCACCAACTTTATATAAAATTCCGTTTTTGTCTTTAATCACAAAAACATCCTTAACATTCGTTTTTAATATTAAAAAAACAACTTCTGGTGAAGTATTTACCAATTGAAATCCATTCGTTTTTGCTTGCGCATATAAAACATCCAACGCAGCTGTTACTGTAACTTTTTCTTGGGTTGTTTTTACATTAATTGTAGGAGTCACAACATTTTTTGACACCACTGTTTCGTTTGTAGCTTCTTTTAAAATATTAACGTCTTTTTGCTTTACCTCTTTAACCTCAATAACTGCAGGATTATAGCTATATTCAAAATCTGTCATGGTTTCATAAGCTCTTCTTATAGCTTCTTGATACCCTTTTTGATACTCTTTTTCTTTACTTTTTCCTTCATCAGAAGTAAATAAGAGTTTACCATAACAATCTTTAAACTCTATTATTGATTTAATATTAAACAAGCTCGATTCATCTTTAACACTTACAAATAAGGCCAAACATCTATTTTTAATAAGATCATCTGGTAATACTTCATTGCTTAAAAAAACTTCAAAACCTTTCTTTTTTAGTAAAAACTTGGTTAGAGAACTTGTTTGATATTGATCTGTTTCTTTTACAAAATCAAACATATCTGCTACAACTATATATTGATATTTTTTTAAATCTATTTGTTGACTATAAACTGAACTACCTATTAAAAGTACTAGTATAAAAATTATTTTTTTTATCATTTTAATTAAATATTACATTTATTCCTAATTGTAAAGATAAACTATTTGCTGATGAAAGATTTCTATATTCTAAAATGTTGTCTATCATTCCGTATAAATTTAACTTTCCTAATTGTGCAGAAAGTCCTGCACCGATATTTGCATAAGAAAAGTCATCAATCGTATAGGTAAACTTTGTATGAATTTTATTTGTGATTGATTTTTGATAAAAACCGGTAAGTGCTAATTGAGGACTTAACGGTCTAAAAACACTGTAAAGCTGAACACCTAAAGCATCTGTGTAAAAATCTTTGTAGGTATTATCATAACAAACTTTACTTCTTCTTTCTCCAAAACTATACTTTAAAGCTGCATTAAATTTTGCTGGTCTCCAAGAAATATAAGATTGATCATTTTCATCAGTTGGTAATTGCTCTCTAAAATCTTCATCTATTTGGCCCCAATAATTTTTAGGACTGTCTGCATCATATTGAAACTCTATCCCTTCAAACACAAAATCTCCTTTTGCGGTAGTATTTTTTACATTTTTAGAGTAGCTAATAAAACCTACATCTAAAATACTGGCAGATACTTCTAATTGCGGATTGATATGAAACGTAAAACCAACATCTACGCCCATACCTAAATTTCCACTTAAAAAAGTGTTTTTCAAATACGCACTTGGGTCGTCTACATATTCATCATTTTTAACTAAACCAGAAGTTTTAGCGTTCATATTTACATTACTTAAATAATGTTTGTATATATTATCTGTACCTAAAACAGTGGTAAATGTTCCTGTATTGTTTGATGACTCAATATTTAAAGAAGATGAATAGATTTTAAACCTTCCTCCTATAGTTAATTGATCATTTACTTTTCTTGAAACACCAACATGAAGAGCTCCTAAAACATCTAACTTATAATTTATTTGAGAAACACTAAAGTTTTTATTTAAATACGCATTATTACCCTCATTTAATAAGGTAAGCAAGTCTTTTGGGTAATAACCTATTGCATCAATTTCTTCATAAAAACCAAAACTGATATATGTTTTATCATTACTCCTAAAACCACCATTTAAAACTTCTATTTGGTTATTAAACATCATAAAATCTCTAGAAGACAATGTATGCAACATCGTAGAAATTTTATCATTTATATTTATATTGTCAATCGCAAAAACATCTGTTAAAACAATGCCAGACGAACCCATATTTAATGAAAAACCAGATAGTAAAGGAACACCAAAATGGAATTTATAATTCGTTTCTGAAGCGGGATTTAACAATAATGTTTGAGGTAGTTCTGCAAAATCATATAAGATTTGTTTATTCTGAGCAGAAGAAATTACGGCTGATAAAATCAGTATATAAAAAACTATTTTTTTCATTTTAAATACTTGCTTCAATAAATAAGGTAACAGAAGATTTAAACACAAATTGACTAGTATCATTTACATTTAGAGGCACACCAGTGTTTTCTATACTTGCTGATATTCTTATTTTACTAGTGTTTAAAATCAAAGGTTGTGATGCTAAATCTATTTCTTCTAAATAGGTATAATTTAAGTTTCCCTTTTCTACAATTATTGGCGTGAATGAATAAACAACTGTATTATTACTAGAAAGAAAATCAACTTGAAGGGTAACTTCTCTATCAAATTGATTTATAATTTCTGCGTTCACATTTATCTTAACCAAATTATCATGAATATATGTATTCTGTAAACCGTAAAAATTTGTTACGTCTGTAATATTATACTTTTGATTACCGTTAGAGTCATAAAATTGAGCTGGTTTTACCGCAAAATAAGTTAATGCAGATGTAATTTCTGGTTTGGAAACATAATCATCTATTTGATTAAAATCTAAACTTTCATAACAAGAAGTTATAACGAAAAAGCATACTAAAATGCTTAGTTTAATAGGGGCCTTCATAAAATATTTAATTTAATTAAGAACGTAGTTATAATTAAAGATATTGTTTAATTTCTAAAAGAGTTGTAATACTTGGAAAATTAGGATCATTTACTTGTTCGCCATCAAAATTAAAGTGTATTGCCTGCATCCCAGCATTTAGTGCACCTTGTATATCTGCTTCTATACTATCGCCAATCATTATAGAATTCTCTTTTAAAGCATTTGCTGATGTTAATGCAAAATTAAAAACTTTAGGATTTGGTTTTTTAACTCCCACAGATTCTGATGTAATTATAGCATTAAAATAGTGTAGAATATTAGATGATTGCATTTTTTTGGTTTGAATCTCTTCAAAACCATTCGTTATAATATGTAGCTGATATTTATCTTTTAGATAGTCTAAAATTTCGAAAGTATGGTCAAATAAATGATTAAAATGTGGTAAAAAGTCTATGTATTCAATGGCAATTACATCAATTAAATCATCTGAAATAGTATAATTTACAGCATCAAAAGTTTTCTTTAATCTTCCATATCGAAGTTCTTGTTTCGTTACTTTTTCTTCTCTATATAATTTCCAATATTCAAGATTTAAAGGTTTATAAATTTCTAGAAATCTGTTTACATCTAAGGTAATATTTTGCTTTTCAAAAACTTTTCTAAAAGTTAGATCAGAATTTTTTTCAAAATCCCATAAAGTATGATCTAAATCAAAAAATACGTGTTTTATATTCATTTGATAAAAGTAAAAATTATTACAGAATAAAACCGTATTTTAGTTGTTATATTTGTTTACTAAAATTGTATTTATTTTGACAAAAAAGCTTCATATTCTATTTTTGTGTGGTTGGTATCCTTCTAAAATTTTACCAACAAATGGAGATTTTATAGAAAGGCATGCAAATGCAGTTTCTTTGCTGCATAAGGTTACAGTTATTCATATTATTACTGATGAAAATTCAACTAAAAAAATAGAAATATCATCTAAAAAAATAAACGGAATTGATACTCATATTGCCTATTTAAAGAAGGTTAAAAATCCTTTTTATAAAGCATATCTTTTTATAAAAGCATATAAATTATTGTTAGCAAAAGTGAACTATTTTGATTTGATTCACTTAAATGAGGTTTTTCCATTTGGCTTATTTTGTTTGTATTCTAAATTTTTCAAAAAAAAAAAATACATCATTTCAGAACATTCTACAGGATATCATTCCCCACAATCTAAAAATATTTCATTTTTCAGAATTTTGGCATCAAGAATAATTACAAAAAACGCACGTTTTATTTGTCCTGTAACAAACAACTTACAAGATTCTATGCAACTTTTGGGTTTAAAAAGTAATTATAAAAGAGTGCCAAATGTTGTAGACACCAACTTATTTTATCCTAAAGAAAACACCAATTCTGTTTTTAAAATTATTCATATTTCTAACATGAATAATGAGCATAAAAACATTGAAGGAATTTTAAGAGTTGTATCTCAAATTGAAAAAGAAATTGATGATTTTCAATTTAAAATAATTGGAGAAAATTCAGACAAATATTTATCGTATGCAAAAAAAATAAATATTAATTTAGAAAAAACACTGTTTATTAACCAAATTTCACACAAAGAAATTGCCAAAAATTTACAAGAAAGTGATTTATTTTTACTGTTTAGTAATTATGAAAATTTACCTTGCGTAATTCTTGAATCTTTTTCTTGTGGAGTTCCTGTAATAACAACAAATGTTGGTGGAATTAGCGAATTTTTCCCTGAAGATTTTGGTTTTTTAATCAACATAAAGGATGAAAACGCAATGTTAGAAAACGTTCTAAAGGTTTATAAAAATTTTAAAATTGATAAAAATAAAATGCATGCTTATGTAAAAAGAGAGTTTTCTGAAAATAGCATTGCACAACAATTTACAAAACTTTATACCTCAACTTTAAATACAAATAGCACTGAAATCAATTAGACAATTTATCCAAAATTTTTTTAGTAGATCTGGAACCTATGTATTTACTGCAGCAATTTTTGCTAGAATTTTATCATTTATTGCTTCTTGGATTGTTTTAAAATTAGTGTCCAATGATGAACTTGGTGTTGTGCTTTTTGCCTATAATATTATTATTTTTTTAATTCCCATTGGTGGTTTTGGCTTACACCAAAGTTTAATTAGATATGGCACTTTAGTTAAAACCAACGAAGAAAAAAACAGCCTTTTCGTTTATGTTTTTAAAAAAGGAACTACAGCTTCACTCCTATTAATTTTATTAGTTATAGGTGTTAGTTTTTTTATCAATTTTAAAATTGAAAACACTTTTACGTACATTGTAGTTTTATCATTTATAATTCTCCCAACGTTTTTATTTGAAATAATTAGAGCACAATTTAGATTAAAACATAACAACAAAGCTTTTGCTTTTACGGAGTTTGTACATAGTCTAATTCTTTTAGTAAGTGTCGTTGTATTAAGCTATTATTTTAAAGAAATTGGTTATGCAATTGCTTTATTAATTACACCATTAATAACCTCTGCTTTATTTTTTAAGAAATTAAATATAGGCTTTACATCAACAATAAAACTGCAAATTATTGATTTCTCATTTTGGAAATATGGCTTTTTTGCAAGCTTATCTAATGTAGTTACACAATTGCTTTTTGTAATTGATATTATTTTAATTGGTTACTTATTAGAAGACACTGCAATGATTACAAATTACAGGTATATTTCTTTAATTCCTTTTAGTTTATTGTTTTTACCTAGAGTTTTTATGGCTACTGATTTTGTGGCTTTTACCGAAAAAATATTTGATAAAAAATACATTAAAAATTATATAAAAAGCTACATGATTTTGTTCTTTTTTATCAGCGTTTTAATGGTTGTTTTTTGTTGGCTATTTTCTAAAGAAATACTATCTATTTTAGACCCTGATTTTGTAGAATTTACAGATACTTTTTTAATTTTGATGCTAGGCATTACAGGAATTTTTATTTTTAGAGGCTTGTTTGGAAACCTTTTATCATCTATTGGAAAATCGCATGTAAACTATTATATTTCTACCTTTGCACTTCTTTTAAATATTGCAAGCAATTACTATTTAATACCAACTTACGGCATTTTTGGCGCTGCAATTACATCATCAATATTAATGTGGGTTACTGGACTTTTATCTGCAATTGTGTTTTATATACTTTATAAAAAGCTTCTTTTAAAAAAATAAAACGAAGTGATTTTAGCACCAAAACTTTTATAAAAAGACCCTATATTTGGCATATTTCCACCTTCAAAATCTAATATATTATTAGTATTTTCGTGTTGTTTAATAATGGTATTTATTAAAAAACTTGCTGCTTGCATTTTTTTTCCTAAAGATGAAAATGAAGAAAATAAATAAATAATATTATTATTTGTTTTTAAAAAAAATGCCCCACCAATTAAAACATTGTCTTTAAAAACACCTTGAATAAAACCTAAATTATTTTTTAAAATATAGGCCGATAAAATTTCTAGTTTCTCTTTAGAATAGTTTGTATAAGTATAAAACTCTTCTTGTATTTTTATTAAAGATTCAATAGAAGTTTCTTTTAACTTTAACTCATTTTTTTCGCCAACTTTTGCTGCGTGCTTTCTTCCTTTTGAAAAGGATTTAAACAAGTTGCTATGAGAATCATTTAACTTTAAAATATAGTTCGTTTTTTTTACCATATTTTTATCAAAAAGCATGGCTGAATTAAGGTTTAAAGAGACCTTTAAAAACTTTATAGGTATCCTTTTAATAAAATTCTGTTGCTGTTCTTTTGATATTTCATCTTTAGAAAAAACACCTAATTGTTGACAAAAAAAAGGCTGGGAACTGTATTTTAAAAAGTATTTTTTTTGCCATGGAATTGGCATTACAGCTTTATAATCGTCTAAAACTAAAACGTCCCAATTATCTGCAACAATATCTAGATACCATGAAAATGCATAGATTCTAAATTGTATAGAATTTTTGATGCAAGCATCATATTTAACAACATCTAAATCTTTTCGTTTAGTATAGATTATCATTTTATAGAGTAGCAATTTTTAACATCGATTCATATAAACGTTTCCAACCTTTCCAACGTAAATAATCGCTTAAATTCTCATTATGAAACAGCGTTATAAAAGTACCATCAACCGCTTTTACTTCGTTTTTTAAATCTCTAATTCTACCTAAAGATTGTTTTGGCGTTAACCTCATATAATCGTTTAAAGTAGTATCCATCAGTGCAAAAGAAAATACTTTTAAAGGAGTTTGAATTTCAAAATCTAAATCGTAAAAATAAAATGGTGTACACGTTCCCGCTCTAAAACCAACGTTGCTAGCATATCCCATAGAATAATCTTCTTCTATTTCTAAATCTATTAAATTCTGATAGGTTTCTGGCAAAGAAAAACGCAAATAATGTTGTCTAGACCTACTAACAGGCATATTTGTAATTGCTTCTAAGCGTTCTTTTTCTTTCTTTAAAAGTGCGGCATTTTGCATCGTAAAATAAGAAGGATGTAAACCAACTCGTGCATAATCTACCATTTCTTTTATCAGCAATTTATAGGTTGTTTTTGATGCAGAAACATTGGTGTCAAAAGTGGAGTAATCGCCTATTAAAAAAAAGAAAATAGTTTTAATGTTGTACTCCTTTTTTAATCTTAAAATTTTATCAAAAGTATCGAAAGGATCTTTTTTTAATCCCCAAACTACTGTAAATCGATTCCAAACTTCTAATAATTTAAATTTAAATAAATCATTAAAAAACCCACCAATAGTTCTAATAATACTTTTATGTTTATACGCAAATGCATTGTCTATATCTATGGTAGAAATAAAATTATACGATCTTTTAGTGTATGCATAATCTGGAAATCTTTCTTTTAAAACATCTAAAAATTTATACGCCCAAATATCTACAATTGGTTTTTCTAAAAACTTATGTTTAAAAGCCAAGCTTTGTTCTGCTGTAAAACGACCATGAGCATCTTTTACGTGTGGCAAATACTCTTCGTATCTAGTAATTAAATAGAAGCTTGCTGCAAAAATATCAAACGGAATTATTGATTTTTTATTTGTCGTAAAAAAGCAGGGAGTATCATCCCATTTTTGAACACTTATTTCTAAATCGTTTACACCTTGATCAAACAACAAACTATTACTTTTTATAAAAAACTCGTTTCCTAAAGGAGCCTTTGTATATGATAATTTTGGTCCATTGTGTGCTACAAATTCTTCTATCTTTGATGTAAAACTAACCGGAATTAGCAACGTTCTTGTTATAATATGTTTAAAAATATAACGAACTCGTGGTGTTATTTTATGTGTGTAAACTAGTATCATTTTTTTATAGTTGCAAAGCTGCAAAGTAACAAAGAATCAAAGTTTGTCTGTTGATAAAAACATAAAACTTACAGGACTCCTTCATCCGCAAAGCTAAAATACGCCTTTTCGGTAATTATTAAATGATCTAACAGTTTTATATCTAAAGTTGTGCCCGCTAGTTTTATTTTTTGCGTTAATTGTTTATCGGCATTGCTAGGTTCTAATTTACCTGACGGATGGTTATGACAAACAATCATGGCCACAGATGCAATTTCTAAGGCTTGTTTAAATAGCAATCTTACATCTACAATGGTAGCTGTTAAACCGCCTTTACTAATTTGATTTTTTGCCAAAACTTTATTAGAATTGTTTAAAAAAAGCACCCAAAATTCTTCGTGTTCTAAATCGCCAATAATGGGTTGCATAATATTAAAACCATCTTTGCTACAGGTTATTTTTGGTTTTTCTAAAGCCGTTTCTAATTGACGTCTTTTACCTAACTCTAGAGCGGTTATGATGGTAATTGCTTTGGCTTCTCCAATTCCGTTAAAGGTCATTAATTTTTCTACGGATAATTTTGCCAATGTATTAATATTACCATCTGCAGATTGTAATATTCGTTTAGATAGCGCAACAGCACTTTCATTTCTATTTCCAGAACCAATAAGAATTGCAATTAATTCGGCATCAGACAAGGCGTTTTTTCCTTTTGCTACAAGTTTTTCTCGAGGTCTATCATCTAAAGCCCAAGATTTAATGGTGAGTTTTTCCATTGAACAATTTTTGATAAAAATACGAAAATGAATTTTATCTTCTCAAAAAGGCTTTTATCAGTTTTTATAAAAAACTAAAAACTTTCTCTTGATGAAGAGAATATCTAGAAAAATAGTTAAGAAATATCCTTATAGTGAATTTAAAAAATTGCGGTATTGTTGGTTATTTGGATACAATTTGATCAACCTTAAAACAATATTCTTAGCTTTTTCTTTTTGATTCGATTTAGAATAAATATAAGCCAAAGCATATAATAAACTTTCATTATTAGCTTCAATTTTTAAACCAGCAACAAATGTTTTTTCTGCATTCTTAACATCTTGTTTTTTATCATACAATAAACCTAAATTATAATAAAAACGAATGTTTTCTGGCATCACTTTAATAGCCTTATTTAATTGAGTAATTGCATCGTCTACTCTATTTAACTCTCCATACATTAACGCAAGCGAATAATAAACGGGTCCATAAGTTGGTTCTTGCTCAATTACTTTTTTAAAGGCTGCTTCTGCTTTATCATATTCTTTATTATTGTAATATAATGTGGCTAAATTTACTCTAATTTGATTATTAATATTGTCGATTGATAAAGCACTCTCATAATTTTTAATTGCTTCTGCTAAATTTCCTTTTTTAAGATAATAATCTCCTTTTTTAATTCGTGTTCCTACAAAATCTGCATTTGTTTTTAAGTGTGTAAAAAATTCTTTTTTAACTTTATTGTAGCTTTCTAAATAGAATTTCGGCACATCAGATTCTGGCAATGTTGCTAAACCAAAGAACGCTTTAATTCTTACAGTTCTCTTTGGATCTGATAACATTGGTAAAAAATAAGAAGTGTAATCTTTTGTATTTATACTTGCCAAAACATCTACACTTGCACCTCTTACCATCGCAGAATTATCTTTTAAAAGATTCAAATATTCTTGAATAGAACTTGGAATATTATAATTTGAGAGTGCTTTCGTTGCGGATGCTCTTACAATTTCTGGCTGATGTGTATCATGCATCAACTCTATTAAACCTAAATGACCGTTGGGTTGCATGGTAATTCCTGGTGCTAATTTATCAGAAAAATGGATAGAATCTACTTCGCCAAATAGCTTTTTAAAATTTTCTGCCGCCCAAACATCATCTTTGTCTTTATGGCAACCTACACAAGCATTTGGTGTTCCGTATTTTACACTTAAATCTGGTCTTGGCACTCTAAAACTATGATCTCTTCTAAAATCATTCCCCATATAATATCGACCAGGCATATGACAATTTATACATTTTGATGATTCGGTATTCTGTGGATGAAAATGATGTTTTGGAGTATCGTATTTTTCTGGAACATGGCATTGTGCACATAACTTATTTCCATCAAACTTTAATTTTAGAGAATGTGCATCATGGCAATTGGTACAAGTTACATCATTTTGATACATTTTACTTTGTACAAACGAGCCATACACATAATCTTCATCTAAAATTTGTCCATCTGCTTGATACAATCTTTCTTCAATTAACTGCGGATAATAATGATCTAACAGTGTTCCTTCAAAATTAAAAGCCTCAGAATACTGCTCTCTTCTAATATGACAACGTGCACATTGATCTACCAACTCTTTTGGACTTGTAGCTTTTGTCATTTGAAAACCTCCACTTGCCACATATTTTTTGCCCAATTTTTCAACATCGATAACATGTTCTTTGCCTGGACCATGACAAGCTTCACAACTTACATTTATAAGTGCAAATTTTGTATTATAACTATGTGTTTCTTGCTCGTAATTTTTGCGAACATTTGTAGAATGGACAATCTGAACACATATTATTCCAATTTAAACCGCCTCTTGACCAATGCAACCATTCTGAATGCACAACTTTAAAATCTGGATATAAATCAAACCATTTATTTTTAACAGAATCCCAAGCAGTTCTTAAACATTGGTAATGCCCGTCAGGAAATTGAACAATGTATTGTTGCAAAGGCGTTATCCCAAAAGTGTACACAATTTTATAATGGTGGTTTTTACCATCAGGACCATCTGTGTTTACGTAAAAATCTTCTCCTTTTTTAAAGAAATGTGAAGTTACACCTTGACTCGTAAACTTCTGATCGTTAAAATTAGCTAAAACAGAAATACTATCTGCAATTTGCATTGCTTTATCGTGATGTGAACCTTCCCATTTTTTAAATTCATTTTGATGACATTCTTTACATTTTTTATCCCCCAAAAAATGGCTATCTGGAATTATTTCTCCCGATAAAAAAACACTTTTAGCTTTGTCTACTTCTTTGTATGCTGCTTTTTTATCACAAGAAAAAGAAGAAATTAAAAATAGAGCAAGAACAATAAAATTAATTACTTTTAAAAAGACCGAAGAGTTACTGTATTTTAATTTCACAAAATGTGTTTTAGAATCAATTGGTAAAAATAAAGTTTCTATTTTCTAAAAAGAACGATATTTATCAGTTTTTAATAAAAAAAGAGCTAAAATGGCTTTTTACTTTATCGATAAAAATTTGAAAACCTTCTTTTATTTTCTTTGACAACAAAAGTCTTTATATATTTGCAACTATTCCTATATTTTAAACATGAAAATTATTATTGCAGGTGCCGGAGACGTTGGTTTTCATTTAGCAAAGCTTCTTTCTTACGAATCTCAAGACACTTACATCATAGATTTTGATGGCGACAGATTAAATTACATTAATAACCATTTGGATGTAATTACCAAAAAAGGTGACGCTACTTCTATAAAACTCTTAAAAGAAATTGGTGTTGATTCTGCTGATTTATTAATAGCGGTAACAGAAAGTCAAAACACTAATTTTACAATTTCTGTGATAGGAAAATCTTTAGGAGCTAAAAAAACAATTGCACGAATAGACAATCCTGAGTTTTTAAACGAATGCGAAATCGATTTTAAACAATTTGGAGTAGACTTTATGATTTCTCCTCAAGAATTGGCAGCAAATGAAATAAAAATGCTGTTAAATCAATCGTCATTTAATGATACCGTTGCTTTTGAAAGCGGAATTTTTAATGTGATGGGAACTGCACTAACGTTTAATTCTCCTTTAATTGACTTAACAGTAAAACAAGCAAAAGAGAAGTTTGCTAATGTAGATTTTATTACAATTGCTATTAAAAGAGAACATGAATCTCAAACTCTTATTCCAAGAGGAGACACTGTTTACGAAGTAAATGATCAAGTTTATTTTTCTGTACCAAATTACAGTATGAAAGACTTGTACCCTATTCTTGGTAAAAAACAATTCAATATTAAAAACGTTATGATTCTTGGCGGAAGTAGTATTGGTGAAAAAACTGCAAGAAATCTTTGTGAAGACAATTTTAACGTGAAGTTGATTGAAAAAAATAAGGAAAAAGCAGAAAGCTTAGCAGAAAGCTTAACAAACACCTTAGTTATTAATGCTGACGGAAGAAGTTTAGAGATTTTAGAGGAAGAAAACATTAGAGAAATGGATGCCTTTATTGCCGTTACTGGTAATTCTGAGACAAATATTATGTCTTGTTTGGTTGCAAAATCTAAAGGTGTTAAAAAAACCATTGCATTGGTTGAAAACATGGATTATATAGATATCTCTCAAACTATTGGTATTCAGTCTTTAATCAATAAAAAATTAATCGCAGCAAGTAATATATTTAAGCATATTAGAAAAGGTGAAATTTTAGAATTAGCAAACTTACATAATATCGATGCAGAAGTATTTGAGTTTGAAGTGCAAGAAAATTCTAAAGTAACAAAAGCACCCATTAAAGATTTACGTTTTCCTAGAGAAGCTGTTTTTGGCGGACTTATTAGAGACGGTAAAGCATTAATGTCTTTTGGTAACATGCAAATACAAACAGGAGATAAAGTAATCGTTTTTTGTTTGCCAGAAGCCATTGCAACTGTAGAACGTTTTTTTAAATAACATGGCAGGTCTAAATCTAAAAATAATTTATCGCTTTTTAGGCATTACTGCAATTCTTAACGGATTGTTTATGTTTATTGCCTATCCATTTAGTTATTTTAACAACGAAAATGCTGCTGATGGAATTTTAGTTTCAGGCATAATTACTGTTTTTATTGGTGCCCTACTCTACTTTTTAAACAAACCCAAAAGCACAAATATTCAAAAAAAAGAGGGATACTTAATTGTAACTTTAGGATGGCTGATTCTTTCATTTACAGGGATGTTACCCTACTTATTTTCTGGTGCAATACCTAGTATACCTGATGCTTTTTTTGAAACTATTTCTGGGTATTCTACAACAGGATCTTCAATTCTTGCCGATATAGAATCGATGCCCAAAGGAATTCTTTTTTGGAGAAGTGTTACACATTGGATTGGAGGAATGGGAATTATTGTATTAACAATTGCAATTTTACCACTTTTAGGAATTGGCGGAATGCAACTTTTTATGGCAGAAGCGCCAGGACCTTCTGCTGATAAATTACATCCCAGAATTACTGATACTGCAAAACGATTATACTTAATTTATATTTCTTTAACCTTTGCCGAATTCTTTTTGCTAAAACTTGCTGGCATGACTTGGTTTGACGCCATAAATCATGCTATGGCAACCTTAAGTACAGGCGGTTTTTCTACCAAAAATAATAGTGTAGCATTCTACAATCATTTACCTTTTGTGCAATATATTATCATCTTTTTTATGATTATTGCTGGCTCTAACTTTGTACTCATCTATTTTGCATTAAAAGGAAAAGTTCAAAGAGTTTTTCAAAGTGAAGAGTTTAAATATTATTTATTTGGTGTTTTAGGGGTTTCTGCAGTCGTTGCTATTTTAATTATTTTTTATCAAGATCCAAACTTACAAACTACAATTGCACATCCAAAAGTGTATGGAGAGGCAGAAAGTGCTATAAGACATTCTTTGTTTATGGTTACATCTGTTGTAACTACTACAGGTTTTGTATCGGCAGATTTTACAATGTGGAGTTTCTTTGCTACTGCCATTTTCTTTGCGCTCTTTTTTACGGGTGGTTCTGCAGGATCTACAAGTGGAGGTATAAAAGTTGTTAGACATATTATAATGCTTAAAAACAGCTTTCTTGAGTTTAAAAAAGCGATACATCCAAATGCAATTATTCCTGTAAGATATGATGGTAAATCAGTAAGTCAAGCTATTGTTTTTAATATATTATCTTTCTTTATTATATACATGCTAATTTTTGTAATGGCATCTGTAATATTAACACTTTTAGGCTTAGATTTTATTTCTGCTTTAGGAGCAGCTGCTTCTTCTTTAGGTAATATTGGACCTGGTTTAGGTTCTGTAAGTCCTGTAAATAGTTTTGCACACTTATCATCATCCGCTAAATGGTTTTGTTCTTTTTTAATGTTAATTGGTAGACTAGAGCTTTTTACGGTGTTAATTTTGTTCACTCCTTTCTTTTGGCGTAAGAGATAAATCACTTTAAATGATTAGAACTATTTGTATTTTTTCATTTTAAAAGTTTAAGCTACAATTACTTAACATATTCTAAATTATTATAAACTAAATTTGAAAATATAATAAAAATGGCCTAATTACGGTTTCCCGTAAGTTTTTTTTTAAGGCAATAATTAATTTGTAACTCTAAAATTAATTATTATGACAAGAAAAAACATTTTTAAAGTTGCACTTACGTTCGTATTTGCTTTTACATTTTCTACAATTTCAGCACAAATATACAATGCTGATTTTTCAACCGATGGAGATGGTTTCCCAGATCACACAACCGCTAATCCTCCTGCTGTAGCTCCGGCAAATGTTGGTCCCTTTGGAAGTACTGGAAATCAATGGTCTTTACATTATACTTCAAAACCTGGTACAGATGCTAGTGATAACATTTTTAAGGTATCTGGTGGTTCACTAATATCGAATGATTGGGGAGGACAAGGTATATTCCAAAGTCAAAGTATTGATATTTCTGACATCAGTTTTATCGATATTACTGCCGCTACAATTAATTTAGGTGCTAATGATGACAAATTTGAATATTTTTATATTTTAGATGGCGGCTCTCGCATAAGTACGGGAAATATTTCGACCAGTGATGGTGATGCATTAAATTACAATATCACCAGTCTTGATGTTTCGGGTGCTAGTACTTTAATTGTTGGTTTTGAATTTACCGAAAATGGAGGCGACCAAGGTTATAGCACTTCTTCTTTTACTGTATCAGATGCATCACCCTCTCCTACAGGACCAACAATAACTTTCGATGGTGCAACAAGTTCAGAAACTGAAACGGATGCAACTTTTAACGTATCAATTCCGGTTACAGTTTCTAATTATGATTCAGACCAAATAGACATTTCAGTTGCTGTAACGGGTGGTACTGCCGAAAGTGGAGATTACACATTAAACACA
>JANQTQ010000132.1 GCA_030731625.1 Polaribacter sp.
GAAGCACAAAGAATTCGTTTGGCAACTCAAATTGGTTCGCAATTAGTTGGTGTTTTGTACATTTTAGATGAACCAAGTATTGGATTGCATCAAAGAGACAATCAGAAATTAATAGATTCTTTGCTAAAATTACGAGATATTGGAAACTCTGTTTTGGTTGTAGAACACGACAAAGATATGATGGAACATGCCGATTTTGTGTTTGATATTGGCCCTGGAGCAGGAAGACATGGAGGCCAAATTGTAAGCGAAGGTACTTTTGAAGATTTAAAAAAACACCATACATTAACGGCAGATTATATAACTGGCAGAAAAAAAATTGCCATTCCGAAAACTCGAAGAGAAGGAAATGGAAAATTCATCAAACTTAAAGGAGCATCAGGAAATAATTTAAAAAATGTTTCAGTTGAATTTCCTCTTGGAAAAATGATTTGTGTTACGGGAGTTTCTGGAAGCGGAAAATCTACTTTAATAAACGAAACTTTATATCCTATTTTAAACGAATATATTTATAGAGGTGTTAAAAAACCAATGCCATATAAAAAAATTGAAGGTTTAGAACATATTGATAAAGTAATTGATATTGATCAATCGCCCATAGGAAGAACGCCGAGATCTAACCCAGCAACCTACACCAAAACTTTTGATGAAATTAGAAGTTTATTTGCAAAAACTACAGAAGCTGCAATTCGTGGTTATAAACCCGGAAGATTTTCTTTTAATGTAAAAGGCGGACGCTGTGAAACTTGCCAAGGCGGAGGCGTTAGAGTCATTGAAATGAACTTTTTACCTGATGTGCAAGTAGAATGTGAAACCTGCCAAGGAAAACGCTTTAACAGAGAAACTTTAGAAATTCGATATAAAGGAAAATCAATTTCTGATGTGCTAAACATGACCATAGAAGATGGAACCGATTTCTTTGAAAACATTCCTAAAATCCACAGAAAATTAAAAACGATTAAAGATGTTGGTTTGGGTTATATTACACTTGGTCAGCAATCTACCACACTTTCTGGTGGTGAAGCACAGCGTATAAAATTAGCATCAGAATTATCTAAAAGAGACACTGGTAACACGTTTTATATTTTAGATGAACCAACTACCGGACTTCATTTTGAAGACATTAGAGTTTTAATGGATGTTTTAAATAAATTAGCTGATAAAGGAAATACCGTTTTAATTATTGAGCATAATTTAGATGTTGTAAAACTAGCAGATTACGTAATTGATGTTGGTTTAGAAGGCGGTAAAAAAGGCGGTACCATTTTATGTACAGGAACTCCAGAAGAAATTGCCAAACATAAAAAAAGTTATACCGCTCAATTTTTAAAGAAAGAATTAGCCTAATTTATTTATAGCCAATTAAAATATCTTTTGCTTTTAATACTTTTTCAACATAGCTTTTAAAATCTAAATATTCATTTACAGCAATCGTACTTAAATCTGTTGCTGCATCAATTGTTATTTGTAATTGATTTTCTGAAATTGCCTTATAAAGCACTTCGAAAGAGTGCTCTTTGAACGTAAACTTTTTATTTTCTGGTATTTCTATGAATTTTTTATCTGTTGGAATTTCTAGATTATAAACCGAATTATAAAAATTAGCGTTTTCATAACTTTGATAATCTATTGGATATTTTCTTTCTTCCAAACTAATCACTCCGCCATTATATGAATGAGCAACTAACGGCAATTTAAAAAAGGTCATCGAGCCCATTTCGTTCATTTTATCATCTAAATGAACCTTTGTTGTGTAGGTTGCAAAATCGGCACCTTTTTGCGCAGCAATATCTTGAATGGTATCTAAAACTAACCCCTCGCCTATTCTTTGATTAAAATCTTCCAAAATATCTTCTTTTACCAATTCAAAATTATCTTGATTTAAAATATCAAAATATATAGAAGCCAAACTTCCAGTAACTTTAGAATTTATAGTGATATACTGTGTTTTATTTTCATCAACCTTTATAAATACTTCAGATATTAATTTTGACGGATTCCCTTCCATATTTGTTAAATGAAACAAAGAATACTCTTTATTTTCATCAACCATATACGGAATTTCTAAAGCAGTTGCATTTAACAAACTATTAGGAATCGATTTAAACGGCATGTTTTTATCAGTTAATTCTAAAAACTGATCTTTGCCATTTAATTTGATCTTTACAATGCAATGGTTAAAATTTTGCGATGGTAAGAGCAAAGATTTCATTCCGTAATCTGACGTTAATACCAAAACTAGATTTACATCTAATCCTGCTTTTCTAGCAAACGTTGCAAATAGTGTTGAAAAATCTTTACAATCCCCTAATTTAGACGAAATTGTTTTTGAAGGTTTTTGTGGGATAAAGCCACTTTGTTTAAAATCAACAAAACTATAGGTAAAGTTATTCATTATATAATAATAAATTCTTTTTGCTCTTTCTTCTTCGGATAAACTTAACACCTCTTTTTCAGGGAAAATCTCGTTATATTTTTGCTCAACTTCTGCATTAAAAACAGATTGCGATCGCACCAAATCTGAATACCAATTGGCAATTTCGTTCCAAGAATTAATAGTACTAATATGTAAAAATCGAGCATAATCAGAACCTGTTGGCATATAATCTTCTCCTTTTGGCAACTCCGGTGCATTTATTAATTGCCATTGATGCACATCGTAATTTTCATCTGTATTTTTAGTATAATCT
Source organism: Polaribacter sp. (assembly GCA_030731625.1). GTDB lineage: Bacteria > Bacteroidota > Bacteroidia > Flavobacteriales > Flavobacteriaceae > Polaribacter. Next base: position 2,691 of record JANQTQ010000132.1, read on the forward strand.
AACGCACCATTTGTAACTTTATGTTTAAATGCTAAATTTTTAGGAGTTATTAAAGTGTAGCTAGTTTTTAAGCAAAAACTCTCTGAATCAAATTGATAGCTATCAACAAAATCTTTATAAAATCGTCCAGAACCTGTTGATGTAGTTTCATAATCAATATAAATAACATCCCCAATTTCTAAACCGTTAAACACAAAACTAGAACCTGTTCTTTCTGCAGGAATTACACTTTTGTCTTTCTTTATAATTTCTGATTTTATAATAGCATAACTACCCGACAATCCTAAATTATATTCTTTGTAATTCTCTATTCCGTTTGCAGATGTAATTTCATACAAATACACAGATTTTGCTTTTAATGCACCGGTTTCATAAATTTGATACACTTTATTATCTAATAAAATATTGGTACCATAATTATTTTTTAGATATTTATTTCTATGATTTTCTACATATTCATAGATCTTATTTTCTGTAAATTTTTCCAGAAAATTAGGTGCTCTTTTTATAGTTTCTATCTTTTTTAAAAGCTGATTATTTCCATTATTATAGATTAATGATTTTTGATAAAAAACAACCGCTTTTTCTTTTTGATTTAATTGCACCAAAGCATTTCCCATATATTCCATTGCCTTAAATGAATAGGGATAATTCTGTAAAGCCTGTTCTATATATGGTAAAGATTCTTCATATTTTTTATATTGATGCAACTTTTCTATCAAACTAAATAAGAATTCATTTTCTGCAGGAAAGTCTTTTACATACTCTTTGTACAATGCTAAAACATCTTCCTTTCTGTCTGTTTTGTCATAATAACGAGCCAAACCATTTAATAAAGCAGGACTAAATCTCTTATTTAAAATTTTCTCATATTCTGTAATTGTTCTTTCTTGATCTTGAAAAAGATTATCAAATAATGGAATAAATCTTTGCATTACAAAAACCCTATCAGAAGCAACAGTACCTACATTGTTCATTGTTTCTTTTAATGCTTTTAAATCTTCGTTTCTGATATCTAAAACAAATTTTGCAATAAATTTAAGAATTGGAGAATCCGTTGCATTGGTTAGTTTATCAAGGTATTCTTCTAACTCAGAAATACTCATTCGTTCTAACTCTTTAGAGTCTGATGCTTTTTTAACTAAGGAATAATAGTAATTAGGATTTTCTAAAAATATATTTTTATTTAGTTCATTTATGGCATTAAAATCACCTTCGTAACTTGCTGTGTAGGTTTTTAAAACTCTTAATAAAGAACTTTTTGTGTGGATTTTTAATAAGTTATTAAGGATCACATTTGCTTCTTCAAATTTTTGATTTCTAAAATATGTTTTTATCAAACAGTAGTTATAAAAAAAGTTATCTGGATTTGCCTTTAGCTTTTCAATAAAAAAGTCTTCAATGTTATTTGATTTTTTCTCAGGATTTACACTGCTTATTGTTGCTTTGTTATATGGTGCATATTTGCTAGAATAGGTAATTCCGGCTAATTTATTCCCATTAAAATCAGATAATCTGGCAATAAAATAAGACATTCCGTTGGCATCTGCATTCTTAATTAAAAGTCGGTTTGTTCCTTTTGATAGATTTACATTTACAATATATGCATCTAGATCTGTATCAACATCTTTGTCGTGTTCATACACCAAAACATCATTTAACCAAACTTTAAATGCGGATGAATTACCCAA
>JANQTQ010000133.1 GCA_030731625.1 Polaribacter sp.
GCATCTTTATACTGATTACGTAAATCAAAAATTGGCTGCATATTTACTTCGTTAAACGTAGTTAACATGGCAGTTTCGTTTTTAACAGTTACCAAACGTTCGGCAACTTTTCTACGTAACATAGACATTTTTTTGCGCTCTGTATTTCTAGAACCATTTGAAGGTTGAGTTCCCATAGAAGGTACTGCGTTTACAGCATCGTCTTTGGTAATTCTACCATCTTTTCCGGTTCCTTTAATTGCTGATGCTTGAATTCCTTTTTCTGCTAACACTTTTTTAGCAGCAGGAGAAGCCGTACCAGTTGCATATGTTGCTGCTTTTGGTACTTCTTTAACTTCAACTTTATTTTCTTCTTTTTTAACTTCAACTTTTGGTGCATCACCTGCTGGTTTTGCAGCACTCGTATCAATTAAACAAACAACTGCACCTACAGCAACAGCATCACCTTCTTCTGCTTTTAAGGTAATAATACCACTTTCTTCAGCAGGTAATTCTAAGGTTGCTTTGTCAGAATCTACTTCTGCAATTGGTTGATCTTTTTCAACATAATCTCCATCTTCAACTAACCAAGTTGCAATTTCTACTTCTGTAATTGATTCCCCTGGAGAAGGAACTTTCATTTCTAAAATCATTAGTTCTTTATTTTTTTTAATCTGAAATTCTTTATTTTTTTATTTGGGCGTTTTAACAGGCTTTCCATTATATCTTTTTATTTTTTCCTTTCAGTCAAAATTAAAAAGGATGTCATTTCAATCCTTAACGCAACTTACTACTCATTATTAAAAACACTATCAATAACAGCTCTATGACGTTTTTTAAAACGTGTACTAGAACCTGCTGCCGGTACTGCATAATATTTACGCGAACGAACATTTAGTTTTACCAACTCAAAACGTTGTAGCATAAAACTCCAAGCTCCCATATTTCTTGGCTCTTCTTGCGCCCAAATATATTCTGTTACATTTGGATATCTATCTATTACTTTTTGAATTTTCTCTAAATGTAAAGGGAATAATTGCTCTATTCTTACCAAAGCAACATCTTCTCTTTGCAATTCTTCTCTTTCTGCCAATAAATCATAATAGAATTTACCCATACAAAAAACTAGTTTTGTAATTCCTATAGGATTTAAAGTATCGTCTATTACCTCTTGAAATTCTCCTGTTGCCAGTTCTTCAATAGTGTTTACCGCTTTTGGATGACGCAATAAACTTTTAGGTGTAAATACAATTAATGGTTTTCTATACTCACGTTTCATTTGTCTACGCAACAAATGATAGAAATTTGCAGGAGTTGTACAATTTGCAACGGTCATATTGTCTATTGCACACAATTGTAAATAACGTTCAATTCTTGCAGATGAATGCTCAGAACCTTGTCCTTCATAACCATGAGGTAATAAAACAACAATTCCGTTTTGCAATTTCCATTTATCTTCTGCAGCAGAAATATATTGATCGAACATTATTTGCGCACCGTTAGAAAAATCTCCAAACTGAGCTTCCCAAATCGTTAATGTTTTAGGATTTGCCATTGCATATCCATAATCAAAACCAAGAACACCATATTCCGACAATAACGAGTTGTAAATCGTCATTTGTCCTTTATTATTTGTGTTTGTATTTAATAAATTAATTCTTTCTTCTGTAATTTCATCACGTAAAATAGCATGTCTGTGAGAAAAAGTACCTCTTTCTACATCTTGACCAGAAATTCTAACATTATAACCTTCTTCTAATAAAGAACCATACGCAAGCGTTTCTGCCATTCCCCAATCTAATTGATTAGATTCGAAAACCATATCTGCTCTACCTTGTAAAATACGTTCTGCTTTACGAACAAATTTTACATTTTTTGGCACTGTAGAAACAACTTTTGCAATACCTTTTAATTTTTCAACATCATACTTAGTATCTTCGGCAAGTAACATAGAATCTAATTGATGGCGGTCATAACCCACCCAAGTAGATTGCATAAACTCACTAACTTTCGATTTTTCTATTTTTTTAGCTTCGTCAAATTCTAGTTCTAACATATCCTTAAACTCAGATGTAATTTCATCGACATAAGAACTGGTAATAGAACCTTCTAAAAGTAATTTTTGCGCATAAATATCTTTAGGATTATTATGCTTTGCAATTGTTTTGTATAATTTTGGTTGTGTAAAACGAGGCTCATCACCTTCGTTATGTCCGTATTTTCTATATCCTAATAAGTCAATAAAAATATCAGTTTTAAACTTCATTCTAAATTCTAGCGCCATTTCCATTGCATGACAAACAGCTTCTGTATCATCTGCATTTACGTGTAAAACTGGCGACAACGTAACTTTTGCTACATCTGTACAATATGTACTTGAACGTGCGTCTAAATAATTTGTAGTAAATCCTATTTGATTATTAACAACAATATGAATAGTACCTCCTGTTGTATACCCATTTAGATTAGCCATCTGCACTATTTCATAGGCTATTCCTTGCCCAGCAATAGCAGCATCACCATGAATTATTATTGGCAATATTTTGCTAGAATCACCATTGTATTTTCTATCAATTTTTGCTCTTGCAATACCTTCTGCAACTGCAGCTACAGTTTCTAAATGAGAAGGATTAGGCACTAAATTCATTTTAATTTCAGCACCATTTCTGTAGGTTTTACTTAACGTTAAACCTAGGTGATATTTTACGTCACCATCTATATCTTCATCCTCAAAATCTTTTCCTTCAAACTCACTAAAAAGATCTCTAACGGGTTTTTTAAATATATTTACTAAAGTACTTAAACGACCTCTATGTGCCATTCCTAAAACACACTCTTCTACGCCGTATGTTTCTGCAGCAGCTCTTAACATCATACTTATTCCAGGAATAAGCGTTTCTCCTCCTTCTAGCGAAAATCTTTTTTGACCAACATATTTAGTCTGTAAAAAACTTTCAAAAGTTACCGCTTGATTTAGTTTTCCTAAAATATATTTTTTAGATTCTTCTGTATAATTTGGATGATTATCGTTATCGTTTAAGCGATTTTGCCACCACTTTAATTTTTCTGGATTACGCATATACATGTATTCGACCCCAATAGAGTCGCAATATATAGTTTGTAAATGAGTAATTATTGTAGATAGTTTGGCTTTTCCAATACCCAATACTTCCCCTGCAGAAAACTCTTTATCTAAATCGATTTCGGTTAAACCAAAATTTTCGAGATCTAAAGTTGGTTGATACTGTCTTCTTTCTCTTACAGGATTTGTTTTTGTAAACAAATGCCCACGAGTTCTGTATCCATTAATTAAATCTACGACTAAAAATTCCTTTTTAACTTCTTGTGGAATCTCTAAAGAAACTTCACTATCTTTTAAAGAGTAGTTTTCATTTGCTAAATCATATCCTTGAAAAAAGCTTCTCCAACTTGGTTCTACAGAATCTGGATTTATTAAATATTGATCGTATAAATCGGCTATAAAGCCGGTATGTGCTGCGTTTAAGAACGAAAATTTGTCCATATAATAGTTTGCGCTTTTATTATAAGCATATTATTTCGACAAAAATACACATTTTAGTAATAAGGCGGTTGTAAAAATTAAATTATAACTATTTAAAAAAAAATGAAAAAAATGAAAAAATTATTTGCGCATATTCAAAAAAGATTTATATTTGCACTCGCTAATCACAAAATAAGTGAAGCAAACTCCTCCTTAGCTCAGCTGGTTAGAGCATCTGACTGTTAATCAGAGGGTCCTTGGTTCGAGCCCAAGAGGGGGAGCAAAAAAAGTCTTAACATTAAGTTGTTAAGGCTTTTTTGTTTTTATAGCTACTGGGAAACAGATAAATTGATTACTTTTTTACGCTTTATTTGGATCAAGCGCAATTGTTGTGTTTATGCAAAAATTGTTATTAATCTAAACAGGAAGAATTCGACATTATTTAGTATCAAGCGCAATTGTTGTGTTTAGGCAAAAATTGTTGTTAATCTAAACAGGAAGAATTCGACATTCTTGATCCCCAAAAACTATAGAAATTAAGCATTAATATTAGAGCGTTTAAAAAAGAAGTCTCTACATTCTTAACACATCTAAAACTTCATCAACAGAAGCTTTTAAACGAGCTCTTTCTATTTTTTATTTAATCATATAAGCTCAACTATATTTCACAACCATTTTACGCAAACCTCTTCTTTTTTAAATTATAAGAACAAAAAAAAAGCGCCACAATTAAGTAACGCTCTTCTAATTTATATCAGTAAAAACTATTCTGCTGCAGTTTCTTCTGTAGCTTCTTCTGTAGCTTCTTCTGT
>JANQTQ010000134.1:0-1428 GCA_030731625.1 Polaribacter sp.
AACAATCTGTCACGTAAATGACGAGATGTTACAAATTTACCTTCTTTACCAAAGAAAGGTGAATTATTAATTGTAAACAACATACTCATCGTAGGTTGATCAATTTCTGTTCTTGGCAATGCTTCTGGGTTTTCTAAATCGGCAATTGTATCACCAATTTCAAATCCATCAAGACCTGTTATAGCACAAATATCTCCACAAGGTACTTTTTCAACTTGAAGTTTACCCATTCCTTCGAATACGTGTAATTCTTTAATTCTTACTTTTTTAGTAGAACCATCAGCTTTACATAACATGTAATCTTTACCAACTTCTAAATCTCCACGAAAAACACGTCCGATAGCAATTCTACCTGTAAAAGCAGAAAAATCTAAAGAAGTAATTTGCATTTGTGGCGTACCTTCATTGTACTTAGTTTCTGGAATAGATTCTAAAACAGCATCTAATAAAGGAATAATGTTATCCGTTTGATTTCTCCAATCTGTACTCATCCAATTGTTCTTTGCAGAACCATAGATTGTAGCAAAATCTAATTGCTCTTCAGTTGCTTCTAAAGCGAACATTAAATCGAAAACTTTTTCGTGCACGATATCAGGAGTACAGTTTTCTTTGTCTACTTTATTTACAACTACAATAGGAGTTAATCCTAATTCTAAGGCTTTACCTAATACAAAACGAGTTTGTGGCATTGGGCCTTCAAATGCATCTACTAATAATAAAACACCATCAGCCATTTTTAATACACGCTCTACTTCTCCACCAAAATCGGCGTGACCAGGAGTATCAATTACGTTAATTTTTGTGTCTTTGTAGTGTACAGAAACGTTTTTAGAAAGAATCGTGATTCCTCTTTCTCTTTCTAAATCGTTACTATCTAACAATAAATCTGTACGAACTTTACGATCGTCTAAGATTTTTGCTTGATCTATAATTTTATCTACTAATGTTGTCTTACCGTGATCGACGTGGGCTATAATAGCGATATTTCTAATTGGTTGCATTTGTGCGTTCTTAAATTTCGTGCAAAAGTAGTTGATTAGAAGTGAATTTTACTAATTATACTTAAATATTTTTGTTTTATGCTGATTTATAGGTCTTAAAGAAAAGTAGTGTGCTATTTTTATAGAGAATTATTATTGATTATTTCACTGATTTTTACGGATGAAATGTTGAAAGGGTATTTCTCGGAGATGCGCAGAGGGAAACACAGAGAGGCACAGAGTTTTATTATAGACACGAATTTCACTTATTACACTGATTTTTTTTTGTGGACTAGATGCTGAAAAGGTTATTTCGCAGAGATGCATAGAGGGAAACACAGAAAGACACAGTAGATTTCTTTTTTAGACACGAATTTCACTTATTACACTGATTTTTTTTTTATGGACTAGATGCTGAAAAGGTTATTTCGCAGAGATGCATAGAGGG
>JANQTQ010000134.1:1528-4288 GCA_030731625.1 Polaribacter sp.
AAATGGATGTAGTTCTGTAATTCATTAAAAAAGCATTACTGCACCTCTTTTGGTGCAGTAACGCTTTGATTTTCTTCTTGATCTCTAAAAGCAGATGGTAAAATATCTGGAATTAATTTTATTAATAACGGTAATAAAAAAGTTCCTCCTGGTAATAAAAAAATAGCCAACGAGGGAATTGTTTTACAAATATCTAATAAATGAATTTTAATTTTATCTTTTTCTGTACCCGTTAATTTTGTGCGTGTCGATTTTTTAATTAAGCTCATAGCCTCTTTGCTTTGCCTTAATTCTTGCAACAAACTATTTTTATTTTTAATTAAGATTTTTTTGATGTCTTCTACACCAGTCATTATAACTTTCTTCGTTTACGTTCTATTTTTAAGAGATTTAATTCCCTACTGGTTTGTCCTGCTACTGAGGTGTTTTCCTCTGCTCTTCTAATTAAATAAGGCATTACATCTCTAACAGGGCCAAATGGTAAATATTTTGCTACATTATACCCTTTACTTGCTAAATTATAACTTATATGGTCGCTCATACCAAATAATTGTCCAAACCATAGGTTTTTATCATTTTCTTTAATCCCTAATTCTTTTGCTAAATCCATTACTAAATAAGAGCTCTCTTCATTATGAGTACCAGCAAATAAAGCCATTTTTGGATGTTCCATTAAATATTTAACAGCAGCATCATAATTGATATCTGTAGCGTCTTTATCTTTACAAATTGGTGATGGATATCCTTTTTCTTCAGCTCTTTCACGCTCTTTTTCCATATAAGCACCTCTAACCACTTTCATACCTATATGAAAACCTTTTTCTTGTGCTTTTTGATGCAATTCTTTCAGATAATCCATTCTATCGTGTCTATACATTTGTAATGTATTAAAGACAATGGCTTTTTCTTTATTGTACGTTTCCATTAATTCTTCAATTAAATCATCCGCAGCTTTTTGCATCCAACTTTCTTCTGCATCAATCAATAAAGGAACATCTTTTTGTACTGCAACTTTGCATACTTTATGAAAACGACCTTCTATCCTATTCCATTCTTTTTGCTCAATTTCTGTGAGCGTTTTACCTTCTGTTACTTTCTCATACAACGCAAATCTTCCAAAACCAGATGGTTTAAAAACAGCAAACGGAATGGATTTTTTTTCTTCGCAGAAATTAATAATTTTTAGAATTTTTTCTAAAGCACCATCAAAACTTATTTCTTGATCTTTACCTTCTACCGAATAATCTAAAACACTATGAACATTACCATTATTGTGCATGTTATCTATGATAGGCATACAATCATCTTCGGTAACTCCGCCACAAAAATGATCAAAAACGGTAGCACGTATTAAACCTTCTATAGGTAAATGAGCTTTTAGTGCAAAGTTTGTAACTGCACTACCAATTCTTACCATTGGTTGATTTTGTATCATTTTAAATAAAAAATAAGCTCTTTCTAATTGTGAATCGGTTTTTAAAGCGAAAGCAACTTCTGTGTTGTCAAAAAGTTTCATTGAATATCATTTTATCGTAAACAAATATAACTATAGAATAGTAATATTTAGTTATTTTATTTTTAATTTGCGCTCTTAATAAAATTACCCATGCAAACTATACAAGCAGTAACTTATCCCGTTCATTTTCATAACAATAGTTATCAAGAACTCTCTAATTTGATTGCTGATAAAAACTATTCTACCATTTTTATTTTAGTGGATGAAAATACTTTTGAACATTGTTATCCTAAATTTATTCCTAATTTATCTACGGATAAAACAATCGAAGTAATTGAAATTGAATCTGGAGAAATCAATAAAAACATTGAAACATGTATTGGTGTTTGGAACGCCATTACAGAGTTAGGCGGCGATAGAAAAAGTATTTTAATTACTTTAGGTGGTGGCGTAATTACAGATTTAGGTGGTTTTGTTGCTTCTTGTTTTAAACGTGGAATTGATTTTGTAAACATACCAACAACATTATTATCAATGGTTGATGCGTCTGTTGGTGGAAAAACAGGTGTTGATCTTGGTGTGTTAAAAAACCAAATTGGTTTGTTTGCAAATCCAAAAATGGTCATTGTAGATACAGACTACCTAACGACTGTTACAGATCGAGAAATTAAGTCTGGAACCGCAGAAATTATAAAATATGGCATCACTTATGATGTTAAACTATTTAATGAGATAAAGAATAATAAGGATTTAAATATCAATGATTTAATATTCCGTTCTGTAGAGATAAAAAACGAAGTTGTTCTGCAAGATCCCAAAGAAAAAAACTTACGTAAAATTCTAAATTTCGGACATACTTTAGGGCACGCAATTGAGTCTTTTTACCTAGAATCTGAGGTCAAAGAAAACTTAACGCATGGAGAAGCTATTGCTATTGGGATGGTTTGTGAGTGCTATATGTCATCAAAATTACTAGGCTTCCCTTCTGATAAAGTAACTGAAGTTAAAGAAGTAATTTTATCAATTTATGATAAAACGAATCTTTTAAAAGAAGATTTTACTGCTATTATGGATTTATTAAAACATGATAAGAAAAACGTAAACGGACAAGTAAACTTTGTTTTATTAAACGATTTTGAAGATTATAAATTAGATTGTAAAGTATCCGAAGAATTGATTATAGAAAGTATGGAGTTCTATAATTCATAAAATTACACTAATTTAAGCGTATCATAAGATCTAAAAAAGTAAAAGAAGCCGTCTCAAAACTGAGGCGGTTTTTTTTGGTTAAAATTTTGATATAT
>JANQTQ010000135.1 GCA_030731625.1 Polaribacter sp.
ACTAAATTTTCAACTCTATAATTAAACATAAAGTCTTTTTTAGAAGGTTCAAAATGATCCGTTTTCTTTGCAAACGGACTCCATTGTGTAGAGCAATCATTACCGTCTTTATCTTTCCACCAAAAGGTGCAACCCCATTCGTCTGTATTAAAACCTAAGTGCTTTTTGTACCAATCTTTAGATGATTTAGGGTCATCAGACTTAAAAAATAATCCTCCAATTCCTGTAACTCTTTTTTTCATAATTATTTGTTTTTTATTGCAGCTTCATAAGTGTTAATCCATTCATTTACAGATATTTTACATACTAATTCTCTAACTAACTCGTAAGGAATTTCTTCTAATTTCTTAAAACGAATGCAACTTTTACCCATATCTAATTTACGTTTGCAATATTTTGGATATTCTCCAACAAACCAATCGTGAATTTCTTTATCAGCATAAATACCTGAATGATAAAAGTTTACAGAGTTTTTTTGAGATGCAAAACTCATAAAAGGCAAAGGCTCTTTTGGGTTACAATGATAACCACTGGGATAAATAGCGTGTGGCACATAATAGCTAATCATATTATACTGTATACCTTCTTCAAAACCCTTAGGTAAATTATCTTTGATGGTTTTACGCAACTTATTTAAAGTTTCTTTTCGTTCTTCAGGAACTTGATTGATATAATCTTCAGGCGAATTTGGCTTGTATTGCATACTATTATTTTTTACGTTGTAAGATAATTCCAGAAATTAACGAGATGATAAAACCTATAATTGTAACCAAAACCAACATAAATAATGCTGCAGTTGCGCTAGTCATTTTTACAATTTCGTCTTCTTTTCCCTGGTCTATTAATTGTTGTTCATAGTTGACAAAAAACGATGGATCTATAAATTTTGTATAGATAAAATCTGCAATTGCAATTCCTAATCCAACTAAAATAGCAATTAAAACACCTATTTGAATTGCTTTTCCTAATGAAATTAATCCATTATTTTCTTTGTCTCTAAAATGTTTTATCCCAAAATAAATAAAAGAAAGAGATAGAAATATTGAGATATAACCCAATATTTCATTTGTTGTATTGTCTAAATTATCTATTCCGAAAAAGAGATGGATAAAAAAAATAATAAACCCAACCAAAAGCCCATAGGCTCCGAATTTTAAAACTGTACTTTTCATTTGATCATAAATTTTAAGTTATGCAATCGAAAGTAGAAAATGAGTGTTAATTATGATTCATACTAAAGTACCAAATCACTAAATTGATGCTTAAAAATAAGAAAATTATATGATTTGAAGTGATTTTGCTATTTGAATAGCTTGGATTCTTTTATAGTTAAGTCCTTATTATTAATTGTATAAGTTTTAGCAATCAAATCTCTTTGAAGCGTTTCTATTTTAAGAATTGCCTCTTTATGATTTCTAATTTTATCAATAAAAACAGGTAGTAACTTTTTATTAAATATTACTACAATAGTATTGGTTTGCTGCTAAATAATTTCTTCCATAAAGAATAGTAAAGTCGCTTTTACAAAATAAAAGATATTTAATTAAAGCTAAACTATGTTCATTTAATATTGTAAAAATTTTATAATTTGGTTTTAAATTGTTTAATAAAAATCTAAAAGTAACGATAAAAAATATAATGTTGGAAAAATAAAAAGATTATGGAGTTTTAAAAAGTTGTTACCATTAAAATAGATAAGTATTTAAATTTCTTTTTTTAGAATTTTTATATCTGCAATAAGTTGCTTTATAGAATTTTTATTCAACCCATTATAAACACCTCTAATGTGCTTTTTCTTATCGATTAAAATAAAATTTTCTGTGTGTAGAAAGTCGTCTTCTGTTTTAATTTGGCTTAAATCTTCTTCTGCAAAATAACTTTTTCTACCAAGATTATAAATTTCTTTTTTTACACCAGTAACTAAATGCCATTTTCCACTTATAATATTATTTTCTATTGCGTAATCTTTTAATATACTTATAGAATCTCTTTTTGGAGTAACAGAATGAGAGAGTAACAAAAATTCGTTATCATTTTTAAATTCTTCTTGAACTACATGCATGTTTTTTGTCATTTTTGGACAAATACCAGGGCAAGTAGTAAAGAAAAAATCTACAACGTAAATCTTATCTTCGAAAGTTTTTTCAGTTATAGTTTTTCCATTTTGATTTGTTAACGTAAAAGAAGGAATTTTATGAAGGTTTTCTACTTCTTTAGAATTTGGCACAAGCCAAATAGGCGTAAACGTGGCTTCATTAAAATAAGGCAATGTATTTGTTTTGTCTATTTGCTGTTTTTTTTCTTCTGTTTTACAAGATAGAAAGACAAAAAAGCTAAAAAATACTATGATTTTGTATGGAAGGTTTTTCATAAAATATAAAAAGATTTATTTTTTTTTCTGGGCATCTACTTTTATATAACTAGCTCTAACAGGTTGATCATTTTTTACATAATAACACAAGGCAGCTCTATTTAAACCGTACGTTTTTCCGTTAACAATTTCACTATTAATATGCATTTCTCCTGTATCTCTCCAAGCATTTTGCTTACCTTCTCTTTTTCCATTTATGTAATTAAAAGAGCTGTATGGCTTACCATCTTTATACCATTTCTTTTGGTTGCCTTCCATTTTTCCTTCTTTATAAAAGTAGTCTGCTTTTAATTTACCATTTTTCCAATACATTAAATGTCTGCCATGAACTCTATTATTTTTGTATTCTTTAATCTCATATGGCTGTCCATCATTATAAAAGCTTCTATAATCTCCTTCATTTTTTCCGTTAAAAACAGATGTATATGTGGTCATTTTTACATGCGGATAGTATTTTTTTAAGACACCAGAAAATAGAACATTATTTTTATAGAACGTACCATTCTTTATGGAGAAATTATCATTATCAGTGTTTAATGTATCTTTTGGTATTTCTATCTTTCTTTGTTTAAAGACTTGCTGATTATCAGATAAATTATTTTCTGAATTAGCACTATAATTACAGGCACTAATTAAAATTATTAAAATAAAAAAAGAAGCGAAAAAACTCCACTTCTTTTTTATAATTATTTCTATAACATTTATCATAAAGTAAACTATTATATTTATGGTTTAACTTCCACTTGCTGTACCTGGTGTTCCATGGTAAGCTCCAGATTTTATAACATACCAACCAGAATCTAAATAGTTTTCGTTACTACAGTGATAGTGGTAAATACCTTCAGAAAAATCTGCTGTAACTCCAGTATGACCTCCGTTTTCATCTAAATCAGGGTAACTTCCATCAGCATCCTGTCTTCCATAAACAGGAAAGCCATCTCTTAAAAAACCAATCAAATTAGAATCGTTAATTGTTGGATATAGACTTCCATCATTTGTAGAATCGAATCCTAATTGAGCAGCAGCATGATAATGGTAATCTGAACCTGGTCCAGGATGAGCTCCTGCAGCATCAAATGTAGCCATAGCTACTATTCCTAAGACACTTCTACCTTCATAATTATTATAAATAGGTACACCATTTAAAGCCAATCCTATTATTCCTAAATCTGTTTCTTCTTTATTTGTTGCTTCAACTGGAGTTGTAGGAATTTCCATTCTATAATCAACTACAGTCATTTCAGAATTCATATTATTCTCGTAAGTAATAATGCTATTACCATTACTATCTGTAGATTTTAATCCTTCTAAAATAGTACTCTCCATATCATCGTCTGAAGTATAAATATCATTAGTAATGTAAAAAGAAGGGAAAGGCTCGTACATTTCATGAACTTTGTTTTCTATATCCCAATAAGGTGTTTTATGATCTGGTAACCCTGTACCTGTTACAACAATTACATCAGATCCTACACTTACAGTTACACCATTGTTTAAATTATAAACAGACGATACAACCGCTGAAATATCCACATCACTTGTAGTTTCATCAATAGTTTGATCAGGAGTTTCAGGATCACTACAAGATGCTAATAATAAAGAAAATAATGCAGTGATAGTTAAAAATTTGTGTTTCATTTTATATGTTTTATGTATTTATGTATTTAGATGATAATTTGTAATTAAACTTGCGTTTTTTTTTTTAAAAATATTTATACTATAATTTATGAATAAACGCAATAATAAAAAATTATTTAAAAGCTTCGTCTTTTGGTTTTCAAAGCTCAATTTTGTTACCTCGTTATCAAAAATCCAGCCAAACTTACCATATTCGAATTTTTGCATTTCACCAACAATAGTAACACCTTCTTTTTTTAATTC
>JANQTQ010000136.1 GCA_030731625.1 Polaribacter sp.
ACGTAGGTGTCTCCCACCTTCCCTCCCTAGTATCCTTCCCCTCTGATGTAGGTGTCTCCCTTCTTCTCCATTGTGGACAAGTCAGTAGACCTCATCACTTCCGGGTTGAAGAATGTGGATCTCCTTAAATGTAGTTTTGATATTTCATTTGCATCAAAAGACGCCATGTTTAAGTATGAAAGTTTACCTAAATCTGTGCAAAAAATTAATATTGATACACGAATAATCAATAAAACAGGAAATGTAAATGATACCTACATCAACCTAAATAAATTAACTTTTAAAATAGATAATGATGTTTTTGCTGCTAACGGAAATGTAAAAGATATTACTACAAATGCAAAAATAAACATGGCTGCCAAAGGAACTATTAATTTAGCAAATATTGGTAAAGTGTATCCGGCACCTGTAAAACAGCAACTAGCAGGAATTTTAACTGCCGATATTACAACCAATTTTGATATGAATTCTGTTGAAAAAGGAAACTATCAAAATATTCAAAATGCAGGGCAAATAAAAGTAACCGATTTTAAATATGATGGTGAAGAAGTTGCAAAACCTTTTTACATTAAAAAAACAGCCATCACTTTTAATACCAACACCATAACTTTAAATGATTTTGATGCAAAAACGGGTGATTCTGATATTTCTATCAAAGGAAATTTAGATAACTTTTATGGTTTTGTATTTAAAGATCAAGAGTTAAAAGGGAATTTTAATTTAAATTCTACTACTTTTAAAGTATCCGATTTTATAGATACCAATGCTACAACGGAGACCACAGAACCTACAGAAAAATTAAAAATTCCTAGTTTTTTAAATTGTACTTTCAATGCCAACGCAGCAACAGTTGTCTATGATAATATCACTTTAAAAAATGTTTCTGGTGCTATTTTAATTAAAGATGAAACTGTAAATCTTCAGAATTTAAAATCAGATGTTTTTGGCGGAAATATTGGTTTTTCTGGTAACGTTTCTACCAAAGGAGATACCTCTAAATTTAGTATGGATTTAAATTTAAAAGAATTAAATATTGCCGATTCTTTTGGTACTTTAGAGATGTTAAAAGCCATTGCCCCTATTGCAAAAACAATAGACGGAAAAATGAACTCTACCATAAATGTTTCTGGAAATTTAAATGATGATTTTACACCCAATTTAAAAACGATTTCTGGTAATTTATTAGGGCAATTATTAAACACTAAAATAAATGCAAGTAACTCTAAAGCACTAAGTTTATTAGGAGATAAAGTAGCCTTTTTAGATGTTAACAAATTGAATTTAGATAAAATTACAGGTTATTTTTCTTTCGATAATGGAACAGTAACAGTAAAACCAATTCCTTTAAAATATAAAGATATTGGTATCGAAATTGCAGGTAAACATGGTTTTGATAACACCATGAACTACGATATTGTTTTTGATGTGCCTGTAAAATATTTAGGTACAGAAGTTACTAATTTAATTGCTAAATTATCGCCAAAAGATGCCGAAAAAATTACAAGCATACCTGTAAAAGCAAATTTAAATGGTAGTTTTACTGCACCTGGTTTTACTACAAATATTAAAGACGCAACTTCTAGTTTGATAAAGAATTTAGTTGAACAACAAAAGCAAAGTTTACTAAATACGGGTAAAGACAAACTAATTAATTTAATTGGTGGCGACACTAAAAAAGATTCAACTAAAACAAAAGACAAGATTGTCAATTTAATGACGGGTGATAAAAAAGATTCTACAAAAACAACACATGCAGACAAAGTAAAAGATGTTATCAATTTGTTTAAAAAGAAGAAAAACAATTAATTGATGCACTATTTTATTTGATGAAATTGAGTATTATTTTATAAGGAAAGAGGAAGTATAAAATACTTCCTCTTTTTTTTTACAACCTAAATAGGTGTTAACTAAATGTACTAAGATAAATTTAAAAGGTTGTAAAAGCTTTCTAAGTGTTATTATTACAAAATGTAATAGTTATAAAATTACACAAAAATTCTTTATAAATTGATTCCTTAGTATTCAATTATAAAAACGATGCACTAAATAATGAAACCCCTATTAATAATGCATATAAAGACAATGTTATAATTGTAAAAACACCTAAAAATTTATAGTGAGATTTTATCATTTGAAATGCTTCTGCTAACGTCTCATCATTTTTTGATGCTAATGCTTTTTTCATTTTAGTAGAAAACTGCATTAAATAATACACCGGAAAAAAATATAATAGCGCAAATAATAAATACAAGATTGTCATCGCTATTCCAAGATCGAAAGGAACATCTTTTGCTTGCGGAATTAAGCTAAAAATAACGCTAGAAAAGACAGCTAGAATTACTAAAAAACCAATACCCATAAACCCAATAACCGATAAAAAAAATGCCCATTTTGCAGTTTCTCTTAAAAAATTTTTAGCATCAGAATTTAGTGTTAATTGCTCTAATTGGGTAATTGGATTTCCTATCATAATTAAGTTCGTTAGTTTGTTTTTCAAAAATAAACAAAAAAAATTAGCCAGAAACTCACTTTATAAAAGTTTCTGGCTAAAATAATTTAGTTCGTATAAAAACTTAGATTTTAAACTCTGTAATTGTTTTTTTAATAATTGCAATACAATCTCTTAATTGTACTTCGGTCATTACCAAAGGCGGTGCAAAACGAATAATATTTCCATGCGTTGGTTTTGCTAACAAACCATTATCTCTTAACTTGATACAAATATCCCAAGCTGTAGAACTATCTTCTGTATCATTTATTAAAATGGCATTTAACAACCCTTTACCTCTAACAGATTTTACCAGATTATTCGTTTTTGCAAAAGCTGCTAATTCTTCTCTAAAAATAACACCTAAACGATCTGCATTATCTGCTAAATTTTCATCTCGTACTACTTCTAAAGCTGCAATTGCAACTGCTGCCGCAATTGGGTTACCACCAAATGTAGAACCATGATTACCAGGTTTTATAACATTCATAATGTTATCATTTGCAAAAACTGCAGAAACTGGGTAAGCGCCACCGCTTAAAGCTTTTCCTAATATTAAAATATCTGGTTTTATTTCTGGTGTTCCAGAGCAATTTTTGTCTTCACAAGTACAGTTACCACAAGTAGCTAATAATCTACCTGTTCTGGCAATACCTGTTTGTACTTCATCTGCAATAAATAAAACATTATACTCTTCACACATTCTCTTTGCTGCTGCCAAATATCCTTCAGAAGGTACGTAAACACCTGCTTCACCTTGAATAGGTTCAATCAAAAGGCCTGCAATATTATTGCTATTTTCTAATGCTTCTTGTAAAGCTTGTAGGTTATCATATTCAATTTTCACAAATCCTTTGGTGTAAGGACCAAAATTTTTTCTAGCAACAGGATCGTTAGAAAACGAAATAATTGTAGTTGTTCTTCCATGAAAATTATTTTCGCAAACAATTATTTCTGCTTTATTTTCTGGAATTCCTTTTACCTCATACGCCCATTTTCTACAGATTTTTATTGCTGTTTCTACTGCCTCTGCACCAGTATTCATAGGTAGAAGTTTATCAAAACCAAAATATTCTGTGGCAAATTTTTCATATTTACCAAGTATATCATTGTAAAATGCTCTTGAAGTTAAGCTTAATGTTTTTGCCTGATTTACCATTGCATCTACAATTTTTGGATGACAATGACCCTGATTTACAGCAGAATATGCAGATAAAAAATCATAATACTTTTTACCCTCTACATCCCAAACATACACGCCTTCACCTTTACTTAAAACCACCGGAAGCGGATGATAATTGTGTGCACCATGTTTGTTTTCTAATTCGATTGCTTCTTGCGAAGTTAGTTTGTTTAAAACAGCCATTTTATATAATTTAAAGTTTAATGCCTTTAGTACTACCTAAAAACAATATTTGAAAACATTCTTTTTGCTTTCAAAAAATTAATAATTATACTCGTTAAACGAGTAAAATAACCATTCCTATTCTACCTTTATTCTTTCAGATAACCTGAAAATTCAGCGTGGGAAAGAAATCATCCCCCAAATTGCTGCAAATTACTAAATATTCGGTATACTTTTAGCATGATTAAAAAAAATATTCTTTATGTTTGTATAGCATTCAAAATTACCATTTATCATGAAAAAACTCATCCTTAGTATTGCTTGCGTTTCTTTTTTATTAGTAAGTTTTACAACTAAAGAAAATGAAAAGTTATCTCCAAAATTTCAAACATCAATTGAAAAAGGAAAAAGACTTTTTAAAAAAAATGCTTGCACCGGTTGTCATCAAGAACAAATGAAAGTTGTTGGACCTTCACTAAAAGATATTGCGGCAAAATACACTAGCAAAAAAGCTAATTTAACAACTTTTTTACAAGGAAAAAGTGAAGCAATTGTTGATACAGCGCCAAGTCAAGTGGCGATGATGAAAGCAAGTTTAAGCATTACAAAACGTATGAAAGCAGAAGATTTAAAAGCGATTACAGATTATATATTAAGTATTAAATAACAAACTTATTTAAAAAACAGAAAAGAGTTTCTCCTTTAAAAGAGAAACTCTTTTTTATTTGTATCAAAAAACAGACATCCAAAGCAAAAGTTAAAAAGATTTTATTTATTATAGAACTTGAAGAATTTAAATCTAGATGAGATTTTAAATATCTTAAAAATTATAAACCTCTCCTTTTCTTTTCCTAATTTTGCAATCCTTATAATATTGAAATATGCCACGTAGAGAACGAAATAATTTTGTGAAGAAGAATCAAATTTTAGAATTACGAATAGAAGATTATGCTTTTGGCGGAAAAGGAATTGCCAGAATAAAATCTGATGAAGGCAGTTTTGTTGTTTTCGTACCTAATACCTTACCAGGTCAATTGGTAAAAGCACAGATTCAAAAAACGAGCAAAAAGTATGCAGAAGCTAAATTAATTGATGTTTTAGAACCATCAGAAAATGAAGTTGAAGTTCCGTTTCAAGACATTCCTGGCGCACCTTACATTCAATTGCCTATAGAATTACAGCATCAGTATAAAAAAGAAAGTACTTTATCTTTATTTAAAAGAATTGGTAAAGTAGAAAATATAGAAGATTTATTTGACGAATTAGTAGTGTCTCCAAACGTATTTCATTACAGAAATAAAATGGAGTATGGTTTTTCGGCAATTGGTTACGATCGTATTAATAAAACTGATAAAGATGAATTTACACTAGGTTTTAAAAGACGTGGTGTTTGGTGGATGGGAGATAATTTAGAGAAAGATTCTGGTTTGTTTGATAAGCAAATGGAAGACAATCTAAAAAATATTAGACAATATTGTATTGATACAGGTTTAGAACCTTGGCATGGACCACAAAAAACAGGTTTTTTTAGATATTTTGTAGTAAGAAAATCTTATAAAACAGATGAATTATTATTCAATTTAGTTACTACTTCGCCTGAATTACCAAATTTCGATTTAAAAAAATTCGCAAATTATTTGGTTCAATTATTTGGTGATAGAGTTGCTGGTCTGTTACATACTATTAATGATGAAACAGGAGATAGAACCATTGCAACTTCTGGAAGCATCAATTTAATTTACGGAAAAGATAAAATTGTAGAAGAATTATTAGGTTTAAATTTTGAAATTAGCATGAAAAGCTTCTTTCAGACAAACCCAAAATGTGCAGAGAAACTATATTCTAAAGTTGTTGAATATGTTTTAGAGGATAAATCAAAAGTTGACAATACTGTTGTAATGGATTTATTTTGCGGAACAGGAACTATCGGTCAGATTGTGGCTTCTAGAAGTGAAAACGCAAAAATTGTTGGAGTAGACATTGTTGCATCAGCAATAAAAGATGCACAAAAAAACGCCAAAAGAAACAACATTGAAGGTTTAGAGTTTTACGCTGCAGATGTTGGTAAATTCTTAGCTGCACATCCCGAATTTGAAAATAAAATTAAAACGATTATTTTAGATCCTGCCAGAGCCGGAATTGCACCTAAAACATTGCAGAAAATCATCAATTTAAATGCAGACAGAATGGTGTATGTTTCTTGCAATCCGGCAACACAAGCAAGAGATACAGAATTGTTAGCGGAAGCTGGTTATTTAATCAAGAAAATTAGTTTGGTAGATCAATTTCCACATACAAGTCATATTGAGACCGTTGTTTTGTTTGAGAAAAGTTAAAAATTTATTGGTTTATATAAAAATTCTAAATTAAATATATCCATATTTGCTAAATTTAGATATTATTTATATTTTTATATCCCAAATAAGTTCTCATCATGAATATTAGTTTTACAAAGCAACAAGAAGAATACATAACTACTCAAGTAAAATCTGGAGAGTATCAAAATAACAGTGAAGTTATTAGAGATGCATTGCGTCTTCATACAATCTATAGAAATAAAGTTATCAATGATTTAAAAGCAGCGATTGACAAAGGATTTGAAAGTGGAATAAGTAAACGTTCTGTTCAAGATATAATAGATTCGAAACGTAATAAATAGTATGACTATTATCAAAAATTATGAACTAACTAATGAAGCTGATGCTGATTTAGAAGATATTTTTGATTATACAGAACAAAAGCATAACCAAGAGCAAGCAATACTGTATTTATCAAATATTGAAGATCTATTTTTTAAATTATGTAAACAACCAAATTTAGGGAGATTAAGAAATGATATAAAAGAAAACATATTTAGTTTCCCAATCAAAAAACATATTATTTTTTATAAAATAGATATCAATAAATTAATAATTATTAGAGTATTGCATGGAAGTAGAGATATGCCAAAACATTTAAAAATAAAATAAAAACAAGAATCCCAGATCCTGTAAAAGCAGGAATTGAGCCAAAAACATTGCAGAAAATCATCAATTTAAATGCCGATAAAATGGTGTATGTTTCTTGTAATCCGGCAAGACAATCAAAAGATACAGAATTGTTAGCGGATGCTGGATATCAAATTAAAAAAATTAGTTTGGTAGATCAATTTGCACATACAAGTCATATAGAAACGGTTGTTTTATTTAAAAAAAAGTAATTCAAAAAATATATCAAACTTAAAAAAAAGACTTCTCAAAATATATTAATTGAGAAGTCTTTTCGTTTCTAAAAAAGATTATCCTACTAATAATCTACCTTTATTTTTCTTCTTCCTTCATGTAATCTATAATCTTTAAACGTATTGTTAATGTCTAACTTAACAATATTAGAATGAGATGTAACATTTAATAAAAATTCATTTTTAATTGTAACTGATTTTATATTATCTGGATTTTTGGATAAGAAACAGATCACTTTTGTATGATGTTCTCCTGTTTGAATGTCTAAAATTTGTGGTATTAACTTTTTGCCATCAAACTCCCAACTAGTAGTTTGGTTTAAATATTTACTAAAATCTTCTTTAGATATATGTAAACTAGTAGATACACCATACTTGATAAAATTTTCTTCATCAAAATCAATTTCAAGCATTAAAACGTGTCCTCTTTTTATCACATTAAATGTAGCAGAAACAGATTCGTGTACATCATTTGTCATATTCATATGTAAGAACGCAAAACAAGCTATTATTAAAATTCTCATTTTACAATAATTTTAGTGGTCCCTACTATTTTTCCTTCTTTTAGAATACTCAACACATAAACTCCTGCCGCTGCTATGTTATTTATTTCCAAAACTCCAGTGCCTATTTTTTCAAGAACGAGCTGTCCTTTTATCGAAAATAATTGAACTTTATACTTTTCTAAACTGGTAGATATTACAGAAAAATTACCATCATTAGGATTAGAATTTATATAATAACCCAAATCTTTCAATTCTAAATTTTGTGTACTTAAGGTAGCTCCACAACTTTCATCAATACTAGTTAAAGGGTTGTCTGTAGCAAAAGGATTTATATTTTTATTAGAATCATCACAATCATAAGATGCCACAAAACCATCTCCATCTGCATCAACATCACTTAAAGCATTAGCACTACTAATAAAACTATCATTAAAAAAGCCTTTCATACATCTAGAAATTTGAGGAAAATCTTGAGTTACCACATAATAATACTCAAAAGTTTCTTCACCTTGCGCTGTGGTTAGTGTAATTGAAGTTTCAATTCCGTTACATTCATCCAGATCTCCTTTACCTGCTACATATCCAAAATCGTTTGTATATTTTCCTGAGTATGAGCCACAAGGCGCAGTAATTCCATCTCCAGGTCGTAAACCGCTTTTTAATTGAAAGCTAGGAAGCATTTCTTTTACATTACCATCTTTATCAGGTCCAAAACGATATAAAATAGGAAAACCATCTGACGCCCAACCTACTTGTAAAACTTCTGATGGTGGTGAACTTGCAGTAGAAATACCTTCCTCTAATTCTTCAACATATTCAAACATATTTCCATGATAATGATAGCCTGAATTAGGGTTTACGTGAGCAGAAGCACAATCTAAACCAACAAATTCTCTTCCATTACCAATATTTGTAGTTGGTTCAAAGACCCAATCCCAATTGTATTCGCCTGTATTAACATCTTCAAAAATAAAAGGTGTAGCTGGTGCAGGCATCATATATACTCCATTTAAAGCAATACCAAAAAAGTTAACAGGTCTTCCATTAGTTCTTGCTAAACTAGTAATTTCTCCAGATAATTTAGGTTCTAAATCAAATCGATACACTCTATAATAAGGTTCTGGTGTTCTATTATCAACAAAACAGAAATCATGATTTGGATAATTATTTGAATATACCACTCTTTCTTTTCCTTCTAAAAATTCATAATAAATACTTGGTTTAGAAGGAGTACCACAACAGTCAATAGTATCATAACTTAAAACATCAACTTCGCCACAAGTATTATTACAGTCATCGATTGTAGTTTCTGTTCCGTTTTTAATGCCATCATTACAAGACCAATCATTTCTAATTGTTTGTGCTTCTTGTTGTAACATGGTTTTTATCGTTTCTTGCTCAGTTGTAAGGTTTCCTATTAAATTAGTTTCTTCCTTAATATCTGTAATAATATTATAAAACTCTTCGCTACCGTTTTCGTCTTCAATTAACTTATACGTATCATTTCTAGTTGCCCAATACTCAATATCGTCACTTTCATAATCTGTATAATTTATTTTTTTTGAAACTTGGTTTTCAAAGGATAACGTAGGTTTTAAACTTAAACTATTTTCTGTTCCTCCTAATAATTGTACTCCAGCCAATTCTAAAATTGTGGCATGTAAATCTGTAGCTTGTACCAAACTTGCTTCTACCTCATTTACTCTTTCTACAGATTTACCTGTAATTATCAAGGGTACACGAATTCCACCTTCATAAATTGATGCTTTTGCATGGCTACTTGGCCAATAATTATTTGCTTGACCTGGAGTTCCATTATCACCAATAAAAATAATTACTGTATTTTCTAAAGTTTCAGCATCCATACTTTCTATAAGCCTATTGATTTCATAATCCATATTCTCAATCATAGACAAGTATGTTGTTCTATTGTTTGTAGGTGTTGTAGTGTAAGTTCCTGTTGGAGGAGTTTGAAAAGGAGTATGAGGAGCAACATGAGCTAACCATAAAAACCAAGGTTTTGTTTGATTATTAATCCAAGATATTGCACTATTTGTTAAATGTGTGGTTACATATTCATCTACTTGTTCTTCAACTCCGTCTGAATTTACTTTAGTCCAACTATAATAATCAGGCACTTGACTCGTAAAAAGGCCTTCATAATAAGGTACACCAGAATCTTTTGGGTGACTATAATTATTAGCATTATTACCTCCAATATGCCATTTGCCAATAAGCCCCATGCTGTAATCTGTTCTACTTTGCTCTTTTATTTTAGTAAATAATGACGTGTGGCTAGTATCTAAGATTAAAGGAGGTCTCATAACGCCTGTTTTAATTCCGAATTTACCACTCATTATTGCTGCACGAGTTGGCGAACATTGTGGAGCTGCCCAACAATTCGTGAAAGAAAGTCCTTTTTCTCTAAATGAATCTAATGTTGGCGTAACAGGTAAATCACCGGTAATTCCAAAACCAGGAGTAGAATCAATCCCCATATCATCTGCAATTATTAGCAATATATTTGGTGATTGCTGTTGACTAAAACAGGTGGATGAAAAGAAAAATAGTAATAGAATTGTTTTTAAAATTCTCATTTAAATTTAATTTTGGCTATTGAAATATATTTAAGTAAACTAGTGTTTAGTTAAGGTGTTAATGTCTTTAGACCTAAAATTATGATAATAGTTTAATTTTAAGCATATTTAATTTTTAATTCCTAAGGATTTTAGAAAAATTTTCTAATTATAATAAATTAGAAACAGGAAATAATTTTGTAATCATTTAATTACATTTGTAATATAATTAAAAAACTTATTTAATAATTAAATATTAATATGTTAAAAAATTTATGATGAAAAAACTTACAGAATTCGAAATAGAATTAAGATTAGAATCTTTACCAGATTGGGAATATTACGACGATGCGTTGCATACAGATTTAGAGTTTGGTAATTTTAAAGATTGTATGTCTGCTATGAATAGAATTGCTTTTGAATGTGAAGCTTTAAATCATCATCCAGAATGGACAAACATTTATAACACTTTAGACATCACTCTTAAAACCCATGATGCACAAGGTGTTACAGAACAAGATTTTGCATTGGCAGAAGCAATTAATAAAATTGTAGAAGTTGAATAACTGTTGAAAAACACTTTAAAATTTCATTACTAAACTTTAAAATTTGAAAAAAATACTTTTACTTTTTATAGTAACAATCATCATTATTTCTGCTTGTGAAAAAGATGATTTTTGTACTAAAAACCCAATTACATCTAACTTGGTTCTACGTTTTTATGATACAAATAATAGAGAAACTTTAAAAAGTGTCAGCTCTTTTTATGTTTGGGCAGAAGGCAAAGACACTATTTTTAGCAATGTAAGTATCGATTCTTTATACATTCCTTTAAATAGTTTAGCGAACGAGACCGTTTATAATTTTTCTAAAGACAATGTTGTCAATAAGTTTACAATAAAATACACTCCAAAAGAAGAATATATTTCTCGTTCTTGCGGATATAGAATACTTTTTAATGAGGTAACTTTTGAATCTGACAATGCATGGATTACAGATTTCACACCATCAACATTAACGACTATAGACAATCAAAACTCAGCACATGTACAAATATTTCATTAGTATCCTATTGTTTTTTGTTTTGATTGATGGATTTTCCCAAAAACCTGGAAATCCCCCTAATAAGCAGAAAAAAGAAATTGCAAAAACAGTTAAAGATACTATAGTTTACAAAACTGCATACGGATTGCGTTTAGGGATAGACATTAGCAAACCTATATTAGGAAGCATAAGCAACTCTTATAATGGATTAGAATTAGTTGGAGATTACAGAATTTCTAAACGATTTTTTGTAGCTGCAGAATTAGGATATGAAGAAGAAACAACGGATGAAGATTATACAAATTCTACAGTAAAAGGTACTTATGCCAGGCTTGGTTTTAACTACAATGCGTATGAAAACTGGTTAGACATGAACAACGAAGTTTTTGTAGGTTTTAGATATGGTTTTAGCGTTTTCGATCAAACGTTAAATAGTTATACTCCAAATGTAAATAGTACTTATTTTCCTGCTGATTTAATAAATTCTCCTATTACGGAATCCAGTTTAAATGCACATTGGACAGAGTTTCTATTTGGATTAAAAGTAGAAACTTTTAAAAATTTGTTTGTTAGTGCAAGTATTTCTTACAAAGTAATGATGAGTGCAAAAGAGCCAGAAAATTTTAAAACACTGTACGCTCCTGGTTTTAATACCATCTATGAAACGAGCACAGGTTTTGGTTTTAATTATACAATTAGTTACTTAATTCCTTTTAAGAAAAAATAATAATTACCCATTTGTTGCATTTTTTTTAGTAAATTAACCTTCTTTTTTAAACCTTATATTATGAATAAAATTCCTAGTGTAAATCTAGCTGACTTTTTATCAGATGATAAAAACCGAAAACAAAAATTTATTGATGAAATTGGTCATGCTTATGAAAACATAGGATTTGTAGCTTTAAAAGGCCATTTTTTAGATACCGAATTGGTTGATAATTTATATGCAGAAATAAAAAATTTCTTTGATTTACCTACAGAAATA
The DNA here is from genome assembly GCA_030731625.1 of Polaribacter sp. Classification (GTDB taxonomy): domain Bacteria; phylum Bacteroidota; class Bacteroidia; order Flavobacteriales; family Flavobacteriaceae; genus Polaribacter. The sequence continues at coordinate 12,165 of JANQTQ010000136.1, forward strand.
AAAGAAAAATATGAAATTCCAGGTATTGGAGGCCAACGAGGTTATGTATCTTTTGGAAAAGAATCTGCGAAAGGAAAAAAAGAAGGAGATTTAAAAGAATTTTGGCATTTTGGGCAATATGTAGATAGAGATTCTAAATATGCAGAAGAATATCCTGCAAATGTAGTAGTAGAAGAATTACCTAATTTTAATGAAGTTGGTAAAGAAACCTATCAAATGTTAGAAAAAACTGCAAAATTTGTGTTGCGTTCTTTAGCATTACATTTAGGTTTAGAAGAAACCTATTTTGATAATTATATTAAAAACGGAAATAGTATTTTACGTCCTATTCATTATCCGCCAATAAAAACAGAACCTAAAGGAGCAGAAAGAGCTGCGGCACATGGAGATATTAATTTAATAACTTTATTAATGGGCGCTCAAGGAAAAGGTTTACAAGTTCAAAATCATAAAGGAGACTGGATAGATGCTATGGCAGAACCCGATGAGTTAATGATTAATGTTGGCGATATGTTATCTAGACATAGTAATAATAAACTAAAATCTACAATTCACAGAGTTGTAAATCCACCAAAGGAATTGTGGGGAACTTCTCGTTATTCAATTCCGTTTTTTATGCATCCAATTTCTGATATGAAACTAGATGTTTTAGAAAATTGTATCGATGAAAACAACCCAAAACAATTTGATGATATTACTGCGGGTGAGTTTCTAGATGAGCGTTTACGTGAATTGGGATTAAAGAAATAAAATAGTAAGCAGTCGCAGTTTACAGTAGCAGTTCCAAACTGACTGAATACTGCAACTGAATACTGCTAATAAGACAAAATGGATTTTAAAGATCAACTAAAAAATTTATTTCCAGAGCATAAAGAATCAGAAGAACCTGTCGTTGAAAAATCAACTATTTGGTTACAAGACGATCCAATAATCTGCAAATATGAAAAAAGAAAAGGAAAACCAATTACCATTTTAGAAGGGTATACTGGCGCAACCGAAGATTTTAAAATACTTGCAAAAGAAATAAAAACCAAACTTTCTGTTGGTGGTAGTTTTAAAGACGATAAAATTATTATTCAAGGAGATTACAGAGATAAAATAATGAAAATGCTAAAAGAAAAAGGATTTAATGTAAAAAGAGTTGGTGGGTAGTAAGTTAAAAATCAACACAATAAAAATAATCTAAAAACGTTTTGTAAAAATTATGGGGGCATCTATTTTACATATTACTAATGGAGATACGACTACAAATTATCTCAAAAAATTAAAATTCTCAGGAGAATTTATAACTTGGAGAGAAATGCTTTCTGAAGGAAAAACAACATCAGACATTGGTAGTGAAACTTTCTGGAAAACTAGGTACGAATTTTTAAAATCTTCTTATAATATCAGCAAAAAGAAGTTTATTGATTATACTTTAAAAGAATATAGAAATCTTTGTAATCAAAAAGAACAAGATGAAATAGTATTGTGGTTTGAACATGATTTATTTTGTCAAATTAACATGTTGGCCGTAATTAGTTGGCTTAAACGTTATAGAGAAGGGCATCAAATCACCTTAGTTTGTAGCGGAAAAGTTAAAGGTTCTGCTAAGATGTTAGGCTTGTCTCAATTAAATAAAGAAGAAATTTTACAACATTTTAAAAATAGAGTTACATTAAGTCAAGACGATATTGAGTATGCAGATTACATTTGGCAATTATATTGTTCAGATTCTCCACTTCGTTTAGAAACGGTGTATAAGTTCAATCCAATGTCTCCTTTTCAATATTTAGCTAAAGCAATAGAAGCACATTTACAACGTTTTCCATCTATAGAAAATGGATTAAATAGAATTGAAAATACTATTTTAAAAACTGCTGAAGATAACATTCTAACATCAAAAAAAGATTTAGTTCATCAATTAATAAATGATGAAGAAGTTTATGGTTTTGGTGATTTACAATATGAACATAGTATAAAAACACTAGATAAATTATTTTCATCTTTTAATCCCGTAAAACTTTCAGAAAAAGGAAAAGAAGTATTAGACAATCAATTAAATTTTTACGGTCAGTTAAGAAATGATATATCATATCTTGGAGGCTCAAAAAAATACAGTTTCTTGTTTCATAATGAATCAAAGAAACTACTACAAATTACATCATAAGTGAGTATAAAACAATCTGAATTAATCTTAAATCCAGATGGTAGCGTGTATCATCTAAACTTAAGACCAGAACATATTGCAACCGATATTATTATAGTTGGTGATCAAGATAGAGTTGATAAAGTTACGAAACACTTTGATTCTATTGAATTTACAACTCAAAAACGCGAATTTAAAACGACAACTGGTACCTACAAAAACAAACGTATTACAGTAATGTCTACAGGTATAGGACCTGATAACATAGATATTGTATTAAACGAAATAGACGCTTTAGTAAATATCAATTTAGAAACTAGGATACCTAAAGAAAATCTAACAAAATTAAATATCGTTAGAGTTGGTACTTCTGGTTCCTTACAAAAAGACATTCCGGTTGATTCTATGGTTTTAAGTTCTCACGGATTAGATTTAAACGGATTGCTTCACTCTTATCAAATTGATGAAATTACACATCCTGAAATTGAAAGCGCTTTTGTAAAACATACAAATTGGAGTCCTAAAAAAGCGTTTCCTTTAATTATTTCAAATTCAGAAGAATTAGCAAATAAACTTAAATCTGATAGCGTATTTGAAGGAATTACAGCTACTGCAGGTGGATTCTACGGTCCACAAGGAAGAGTTTTAAGATTAGGATTACAAGACGCGGATTTAAATCATAAAATTGATAGCTTTGATTTTAACGGAATTAGAATTACCAATTTAGAGATGGAAACTTCTGCTATTTATGGCTTATCTAAGTTAATGGGGCATAATGCATGTTCTTTAAATGCCATAATTGCAAATAGAGCAGATGGTAGTTTTAGTAAAGATCCTGGAAAAATAGTAGCTGAATTAATTAAATATACACTTGAAAAATTAGCTGAGTAAATGACCAACCTAAAAGTTGGTGGTGTACCAGAACACTTTAATTACCCATGGTATATCACACTAAAAAATAAAGAATACAACAAACACAATATCAATTTACGTTGGCAAGATTTCCCTGGCGGAACCGGGCAAATGTGCAAAGCGCTAAGGAATGGCGAAGTAGATATTGCTATTGTGTTAACAGAAGGAATTATCAAAGACATTGCTGATGGAAATCCTTCTAAAATTGTGCAAACCTATGTACAATCTCCTTTAATTTGGGGAATTCATGTGGGTGCACAATCAACTTTAAAAAAAATTGCAGACTTAGAAAATGCTACAATTGCAATTAGTAGATTTGGTTCTGGCTCACATTTAATGGCAATTGTAAATGCTTACAACCAAGGTTGGGATGTAAAAAAATTAAAATTTAAAGTTGTTGGTAATTTACAAGGCGGAATTCAGGCCCTCACAACTAGTGAAGCAGATTATTTTATGTGGGAACATTTTACCACAAAACCTTTGGTAGACAATGGCACTTTTAGAAGAATTGACGACTGCCCTACGCCTTGGCCTTGTTTTGTAGTTGCTGTAAGAAATGAAATTTTAGAGAATAATTTTGAAGAAGTTAAAAAAGTTTTAGACATTATAAATGCAGAAACTAAAGACTTTAAAAAGATGGATAATCTTGATGAAATTTTATCTAAAAGATATGAGCAACAGAAAGATGACATTCAAAAATGGCTAAAAATTACAGAATGGAATGCTGGAAAACCAATTACCAAAAATTTAATTACACGCATTCAAAATAAAATGGTAAAATTCAACGTTATTGAAAAGAAGAAAAACTCAGGAGAATTCATAAAAAATATGTATATTTAAATCGTAAAAAAGAGAATCCATGAAAAAAGTAGTATTTATTGTAGTTTGTATTTTAGGAATCAGTTGTTTTTCATCTTGTAGAAGTACCTCACAGTCTTGTGGTTTAGCAGATAATACAACAAATCAAACAACATTACAACAGGCAGATTTAACATAAATCAACTTGTTTCTTAATTTCAAATTCAATGAATCCGTTATTTTTTAGCGGATTTTTTATTAGAAGCTATTTCCTGCTTTTCGCACTCGCTTTTTTTCGTACCTCAAAAAGAGCTCAAACAATTGCTTCAATCAGGGCTAAAATTTTTAATAACTTTTAGCAAACAAAAATTACCAATTAATTTCCTTTTTACCAATAGATTTTAAAAACTCGTTTGTTTTAGAAAAATGTTTACTTCCAAACCAACCTCTCCAAGCACCTAAAGGAGAAGGATGTGGAGCTGTAAAAATTATATGTTTTTCTATATTTATAAGTTGAGTTTTACTTTCGGCAAATTTTCCCCAAAGCAAGAAAACAACATTTTCTTTTTTATCAGAAATTTCTTTAATGATTGCATCTGTAAAAGTTTCCCAACCTTTTTTTTGATGACTTCCAGCTTCATGAGCTCTCACTGTTAATGTTGCATTTAATAATAAAACGCCTTGCTTTGCCCATTTTTCTAAATTACCACTTTGTGGAATTTCTTGATGTAAATCCGTGGAAATTTCTTTAAAAATATTAACTAATGAAGGTGGATGTTTTATATCATCCTGTACAGAAAAGCACAAACCATTTGCCTGATTTTCGCCATGATAAGGATCTTGACCAATAATAACCACTTTTAAATCATCAAAAGCACAAAAATCAAAAGCCGCAAAAATGTCTTTCCCTTTAGGAAAACATTCATTATTTTGATATTCTGCTTTTACAAATTCTGTTAAATCTTTAAAATAGTCTTTCTTAAATTCATTTTCTAAAATATTTTTCCAAGGATCAGCAATATTTACTTCCATTGTTTCTTATTTTTGCAACTCTTTCAAAGATACTATTTTGAGTAAAAACATATCAGAAAAAACGTTACAAGATTTAGAGTTTTCTAAGGTTTTAGAG
>JANQTQ010000137.1 GCA_030731625.1 Polaribacter sp.
ATTTGCAGTTTTGTGCCGCGTTTGTACGATTATCATCCAAACTCAATTCCTGCTCCATACAATCATAGCAACATAGATTCAGATGAAGTTTTGTATTATGTAGATGGCGATTTTATGAGCAGAAACGATATCGAGCAAGGTCATATTTCTTTGCATCCCGCAGGAATTCCTCACGGTCCACATCCAGGAGCAACAGAACGCAGTATTGGTAAAACAAAAACAGAAGAATTAGCAGTTATGGTTGATACTTTTAAACCTTTGATGGTTACAGAAGAAGCTATGAAAATTGCCGATGAAGAGTATTATAAGTCTTGGTTAAGCCAATCTTAATCTTCCCAAAGGGAAGAAACACTCTTGTGTGAAGTTTGTGGTAAAATGATCGTTAAAACAATAATTATTAGAAGCTATTTCCAGCTTTCCACTATATCTTTTTTATGAAAAATAAAAAAGGATGTCGTTTCAATCTGGGCTAAAACTTGTTTGCAAACGAACAGCTTTCAATAAAGAAATAGCTAATTTATAAACAACAAAGACCTCACAGGTTTTTAAAACCTGTGAGGTCTATAAAACATAAAATCATCAAAAGATGGCAAAAGAAATGAAATCAGTAAACTACGGTTTAGAAAAAATATTTGAAGGAGCGCAAGATTTCCTTCCATTGTTAGGAACAGATTATGTAGAATTTTATGTTGGTAACGCAAAACAAGCAGCACACTTTTACAAAACAGCATTTGGTTTTCAGTCACATGCATATAAAGGACTAGAAACTGGCTCTAAAGATTCTGTGAGTTATGTGTTAACGCAAGATAAAATTAAATTGGTTTTAACAACTCCGTTACATAGTAAATCACCTATAAACGATCATATTGTAAAACATGGCGATGGTGTAAAAGTAATTGCGCTTTGGGTAGAAGATGCAAGACAAGCCTATGAGGAAACTACAAAACGTGGCGCAAAATCGTACATGGAACCAAGGGTTGAAACAGATGAACATGGAGAAGTTGTAAGAGCAGGAATCTATACGTATGGAGAAACTGTGCACATGTTTGTGGAACGAAAAAACTATAACGGGCCATTTTTACCAGGTTTTCAAAAATGGGAATCAGATTACAATCCACCAATTGCAGGATTAAAATATATAGATCACATGGTTGGTAATGTGGGTTGGAATCAAATGAATACTTGGGTAAAATTTTATGAAGATGTTATGGGGTTTGTTAACTTTTTATCTTTCGATGACAAACAAATTCATACTGAGTATTCAGCTTTAATGAGTAAAGTAATGTCTAATGGAAACGGAAGAATAAAATTCCCGATAAACGAACCAGCAGAAGGGAAAAAACGTTCGCAAATAGAAGAATATTTAGATTTTTATGAAGGTGCTGGTGTACAGCATATTGCAGTTGCAACAGATGATATTATTAAAACTGTTGGTCAATTAAAAGCAAACGGAGTAGAGTTTTTATCAACGCCGCCAGAAGAGTATTATAAATCCGTTCCTGCAAGACTTCAAGAATTTAGCCATGAGTTGGGTGAAGATATAGAAAAATTAAAAGGATTAGGAATCATGATAGATGCAGATGAAGAAGGGTATTTGTTGCAAATTTTCACAAAACCAATAGAAGACAGACCCACTTTATTTTTTGAAATCATTCAAAGAATGGGCGCAAGAGGTTTTGGAGCAGGAAACTTTAAAGCGTTATTTGAATCTATAGAAAGAGAACAAGCAAAAAGAGGAACTTTGTAAAAAGAGAATCAAGATAAAAAAGAACCAAGAATCAAGATGAAAGCTCTTAATTCTTGGTTTTTTATTTTAAAAGACTTTAATGAAAGATTAAATAATTTTTAAATTAAGTAGTAAATTGCCATTAAAAATCAAAAACATCTTGTTTCTTGGTTCTAAAAAATCCTGATTCTAAAAGTAATGGAAAGAGAAGAAATACTAAAAGCAATAGAAGATAAATACGAAAAACTAGGTGTTCCTGTAGATGCTATGTTAGAAGGTTTGTTGTGGAGTACGCCAATTACGTATTGGGATTATATTCAAACAGATGCCCTTTTAGGTTTGCAAACACCAAGAACAACTCAGCCAGATGAAATGGTTTTTATCATGTATCATCAAGTAAATGAGTTGTTGTTTAAAATGATTTTATGGGAAATTGACCAAGTGGCAAAATCTATAGAAATTACTGCCGATAAATTTTCGATGCATTTAGGTAGAATTAGCAGATATTTTGATATGTTGTGTAGTTCTTTTACTGTAATGGCAGACGGAATGGAAAAAGAACAATATCTGAAATTTAGAAATACATTAACGCCTGCAAGTGGATTTCAAAGTGCACAATACAGAAAAATTGAATTTGCTTCCACAGAATTGATTAATTTAATAGATGTGCGTTACAGAGATTCTATAGATAGAAATTCATCATTTAAAAACGCTTATAATCATTTGTATTGGCAAGCTGCAGGTAAAAATTATACAACAGGCCAAAAATCAACATTATTAAATCTTTTCGAAAATAAATATATGGGAGATTTTATCGATTTTATGGAAGATTATAACGACATTAATTTATCCTTAAAATTTAAACAACTTCCAAAAGAAGTTCAAGAAGATAAAGATTTAATAAAAGCAATGCGCCATTATGATTATACTGTAAATGTTACTTGGGTAATGGCACATTATAATGCCGCAGCAAAATATATTGGAGGGAATGATTCTGAATTAAAAGCTACAGGAGGCAGTAATTGGCGTAAATATATGCATCCAAAATATCAACGAAGAATTTTTTATCCGTATTTATGGAGTAAAGAAGAACTTGAAAACTGGGGAACCTTTTAAAAACGTATAAAATCATTTTCAAATAGTTGGTAAATGATTTTTTTTAATTTTGGAACGGTTATTGTCAATCCTTTTTTATAAGTTTGATTTTCTATGAAAAAATATATACTATTACTTTTTACCGTATTCTTTTTGACAACCACTTACAGTCAAGAAAAAATTGTTGCTTTTAAAAGTGGCGAATGGCTTCGTTATAAAATGAGTTATAGCGGATTTTTGAGAGCAGGAACGGCTGTGTTAGAATTAAATGAAAAAGATTTAAATGGTAAAAAAGTTTTTTATTCAAAAGGCACTGGTTGGACTTCTGGTATGATAAAGTGGTTTTTTGAAGTAGATGATTTATACGAGTCGTATTTTGATAAAGATAATGTAAAACCCTATCTTTTTAAAAGAAAAATAGATGAAGGTGGTTATAAAAAAAATAGGATAACATCATTTAATTATGATTCTAAAAAGGCGTATATTCAAGATTTTTCTGAGCAAAAAGATACATCCGTAGCTTTTTCAAATGTGCAAGATATGATGTCTTCTTTCTACTTTTTAAGAAATATAGATACAAAATATTTAGTAAAAGGGGATGAAATTAAGTTAGATATTTTTATGGATTCTCAAGTATATCCATTTAAACTTCGTTTTTTAGGAAAAGAAGTTTTAAAAACGAATTTTGGGAAAGTAAATACCTTAATATTTAGACCTATAGTTCAATCTGGAAGAGTTTTTAAAGAGCAAGAAAGTGTAACTCTTTGGATTACAGATGATGCAAATAAAATTCCAATAAAAATGGGAGCTTCCTTAAGGGTGGGGTCTTTAATTGCTGAATTAGAAGGTTATAGAGGTTTAGCAAATCCTTTTCAAAGTTTTTAGAAAAATTTAATAAGCAAACTGCACTAACTTCTAAGTATTACACTCTAGATTTATTAATTTTATTTGTACTTTTGAAAATTATCCAAAAAGTGTAAGATTTTTGAAAAAAGTAGCCATTTTATTAGTACTCGTATTGGTTTTCTCTTCATGTAAAAATGAAGAAAAAAAACCAAAAATTAAAATTAAAAAACCAGTTAAATCAGAAATCAGATTTGGTTATAAGTTAGATGATTATAAGGTAATACAAGATACTATTAGAAACGGTGAAAGTTTTGGGGCAATACTAGACAGGCATCATGTGTATTATCCAAAAATAAATCAAATTGCAACTTCTATAATTGATATTTTTGATGTAAGAAAAATTGGTGCAGGTAAACCTTACACTATTTTAGCTAGTAAAGACTCACTAGAAAGTGCTCATGTTTTTATTTATAAGCATGATATGATTAACGCTACTGTAATAGATTTTAAAGATTCTATTAGTGCTATTAATTATAAAAAACCCATTAAAGTTGTAGAAAAAGAAGCAAAAGGCGTTATAAATTCAAGTCTTTCAGAAACTATGGACAGCCTTGGTTTAAGGCCAAACTTAACTTGGGAAGTAGCAGATATCTACGCTTGGACTTTAGATTTTTATGCACTTCAAAAAGGAGATTCTTTTAAATTTATTTATGAAGAAAAATTTATAGATGATACAATTTCTGCGGGTTATGGTAAAATAAAATCTGCAGTTTTTAAACATAAAGGCAAGCACTTGTTTGCGTTTAGGTATGTTAAAGATTCTGTAAGTGGTATTGCAGAATATTATGACCAAAATGGTAGTATGTTGCGTAGTCAGTTTTTAAAAGCACCCATTAAATTTCAATATAGAATTTCATCAAGATATAATTTAACTAGAAGAATTGCGTATTATGGTAATAAGGTAAGGCCTCATAAAGGGACAGATTTTGCTGCTAATATTGGTACGCCTATTATAGCAACGGCTAGTGGTACTGTTATAGAGTCTGAAAGAAGGGGCGGTAATGGTAATTATGTAAAAATTAAGCATAACAGTACATATTCTACACAATACTTGCACATGAGGCAAAGAAAAGTGAGTAAAGGAGCTTATGTTAGGCAAGGAGATGTAATCGGTTGGGTAGGAATGACGGGAAATACAAGTGGACCTCACGTGTGTTATCGTTTTTGGAAATTTGGGAAACAAGTAGATCCACTAAAAGAAAAATTACCTACCGCAGAAAATTTGCCAGCCAGTATAATTCCAGCATATAAAAAATTTATACAGCCTTTAAAAGATCAGTTAGAAAATAAAAAGGCTCCTATAATGAAACCTCAAGTAGTTAAAGAAACGATTGTAAAAAAATAAAAAATGGCTTTAAAAAATATCAACCCCACCACAACAAATTCTTGGAAAGAATTAACAAATCATTTTAATTATGTTAAGGATATTAATATTAAGGATTTAAGCAAAGAACTAAATAGAAAAGAAGATTTTTCTATTGAATTTGAGGACTTACTTGTAGATTTTTCTAAAAATAGAATCACAAAAAAAACAATTGCTATTTTAGTAGAATTAGCAAAAGAAGTTGGTTTAAAAGAAGCTATTGAAAGTCAGTTTAATGGCGAAGTAATAAATGTTACAGAAGGTAGAGCCGTAATGCATACCGCTTTAAGAAGTACTTCCGATACACCTGTACTGGTTGAAGGTAAAAATATAAAACCACAAATACAATCGGCATTAAGAAAAATAAAAAGCTTTAGTAATAAAGTTATTTCTGGAAAATGGAAAGGGTATACAGGTAAATCAATTACAGATATTGTAAATATTGGTATTGGTGGTTCTGATCTTGGACCAGATATGATTGTAGAATCTTTACAGTTTTATAAAAATCAATTAACAACACATTTTGTTTCTAATGTAGATGGAGATCATGTTTCTGAAATAATTAAAAAATTAAATCCAGAAACTACGTTGTTTGTCATTGTTTCTAAAACCTTTACAACTCAAGAAACCATTACAAACGCAGAAACTTTAAAAAATTGGTTTTTAAAATCGGCAACTATTTTTGATATTCCAAAACACTTTGTAGCAGTTTCAACTAATTTAGAAGCGGTTGACAATTTTGGAATTGACAAAAATAACGTTTTCCCAATGTGGGATTGGGTTGGAGGTCGTTTCTCTTTATGGTCTGCAGTAGGTTTGTCAATCAGTTTGTCTGTTGGTTTCGATCATTACAAAGCTCTTTTAGAAGGTGCAGAAGAAATGGATCTTCATTTTAGGAATGAAGATTTTGATAAAAACATTCCAGTTATTTTAGCATTAATTAGTGTTTGGTATAATAACTTTTATAAAGCAGAAACAGAAGCAGTTTTACCGTATTCTCAATATTTAAAGAAACTTCCAGATTATTTGCAACAAGCTGTCATGGAAAGTAACGGTAAAGGTGTTGATAGAAATGGAAACAAAGTAGATTATCAAACGGGTACAATTGTTTGGGGAAGCACAGGTACAAATATGCAGCATGCCTTTATGCAATTGGTACACCAAGGCACAAAATTGATTCCTGCAGATTTTATTGGTTACAAAGAATCTTTATATGGATTAACAGATCATCATAAAAAGTTAATGTCAAATTTTTATGGACAAATAGAGGCTTTAGCTTTTGGTAAAACGAAAGAAGAGGTACATTTAGAATTAAAATTTTCTGGTGATGAAGATAAAATAAATCAACTATTGCCTTTTAAAGTTTTTGAAGGAAATAGACCAAGTAATACAATTTTATTCAATAAATTAACGCCTAGATCTCTAGGGAAATTAGTCGCATTATACGAGCATAAAATTTACACTCAAGGTATTTTATGGAACATTTTTAGTTACGATCAATTTGGGGTAGAATTAGGAAAAGAACTTGCAAAAAAACTTTTAAAAGCACAGTAAACTTAATTAGAGCAGGCTTAAAAACATAATTTAATGTTAAGCTAATTTTTTGTTAATAAAAAAAAGACACTTAATTTGTTGGTTTTCAATAATTAGGTGTTTTTTTTGTATATTTCGGTCTCTTAATATTTTGTTAAAGCTTAACATTAGCTTAACATTAGAGTGATGTAAAAAAGAGAATTTTGCGACAAATTCAATAACTTAAAATTAAACAATGAAAAATTTTAAAAACTTATTATTTTTAGCCTTATTTTTTATAACAGCTACTGTTTTAGGACAAACTAAAATTTCGGGTACAATCGTTGATGAATCAAATCAACCTTTACCTGGAGCAAGTATTTTAGAAAAAGGTACTAAAAACGGAACAACTACCGATTTTGATGGTAATTTTACATTATCGCCAAAATCAAATTCAGGTGTTCTTATTGTTTCTTTTATCGGTTTTACTAGAAAAGAGGTTCCTTTCTCTTCTTCTAAAACAAAAATGGGTGCCATCGTATTGGTAGAAGATGCTGGTGCTTTAGATGAAATAGTTGTTACAGCTGCTTCTTTTGCAATTGATAGAAAAACGCCGGTAGCGGTTTCTACAATTAAAGCTTCAGACATTGAAAGAAAATTAGGAACTCAAGAGTTTCCAGAAATTTTAAAATCAACTCCTGGTGTTTATGCAACTAAATCTGGTGGTGGTTTTGGAGACGGACGTATTAACCTGCGTGGTTTTAGCTCAACAAACGTAGCGGTGATGATTAACGGAGTGCCTGTTAATGATATGGAAAACGGAGCGGTGTACTGGTCTAACTGGGCTGGTTTGTCAGATGTTACTTCTGCAATGCAAGTGCAAAGAGGTTTAGGAGCTTCTAAAGTTGCAGTACCTTCTATTGGTGGTACTATTAATATTTTATCTAAAACTTCTGATGTAGAAGAAGGTGGAAATATTATTGCCTCAACAGGTAATAATGGATTCCAAAAATATGGGTTTACTTTATCCACAGGTTTGATGGATAATGGCTTTGCATCTACGGTTTCTTTTTCTAAAACTTCTGGAGAAGGTTATGTAGATGGTACTCAGTTTGAGGGTTATAACTATTTTGTTAATTTTTCTAAAGATTTAAACGATAGTCATAAATTATCTTTTACAACTTTCGGTTCTCCACAGAGACATGGTCAAAGACAAAACAGAAGTACAGTTTCTACAATTAGAAATGCACAATCAGGTATAAGATTTAATCCAGATTGGGGTTATAAAGACGGTCAGGTTACACATATAGAAGATAACTTCTATCATAAATCTCAAACATCTTTAAATCACTATTGGACAATTAATGATGTTACTTCATTATCAACAGCTTTGTACGCTTCTTATGGTACTGGTGGTGGTGGTGGTAATGCTGGTACTAACAGAGGTTTATTTAGCGTAAGATTAGGTGGTGATGATCAACCAGTAGATTTAGATAATATTGTTGATATAAACAGAGCAAACGGTGCTTTAGGTTCTGAAGCAATTTTAAGAGCTTCAAGAAATGATCACGAGTGGTATGGTGTTTTATCTACGTTTAAAACTAAACTTGCAGATGGTTTGGATTTAATTGCTGGTCTTGATTGGAGAACATATACTGGAGAACATTTTACAGAAGTTACAGATTTATTAGGTGGTCAATATTATTATGATAACTCTAATGTTAATAACCCTAATGCAGCTTTACAAGTAGGAGATAAATATGGTTACCATAATGATGGTAAAGTAGGTTGGTTAGGTTTCTTTGGTCAATTAGAATATGGAACAGAAAATTTTGATGCATTTTTGTCTACATCTTTTCAAAGATCTACATATCAAAGAATTGATTATTTCCAATATGATTTAAGTACAGAAGCTGGTAGAGATATAGCTACTACAGATAAAATAGGCTTAAATGGGTATAGTATTAAGGGAGGAGCAAATTATAGAATTGATGATGTTCAAAACGTATTTACAAATATTGGATATTTTGAAAGACCAGCAAATTTTGATGCAGTTTTCCAAAACTTTAACAATACAAGCGTAAACCCAGATGCTGAAAATGAAAAGATTTTTAGTATCGAATTAGGTTACGGTATTAGAAGTGAAAAATTTGCAGCAAACGTAAATTTATACAGAACTCAATGGAATGATAGAACTTTTACAAGAAGAGTTTCAAACCAACAAGGAACAGAAGATTTTATTGCAAACTTATTGGGTGTAAATGCTTTACATCAAGGGGTTGAGTTCGATTTCACGTATAAAACTACAGATAAATTAAGTTTTACTGGAATGTTATCTTTAGGAGACTGGAAATGGGATAATGATTTAGTTGATGTGCCAATCTTTGATGAAAACCAAAATCAAGTTTCTACAATATCTCTACCTATTAGTGGATTAAGAGTTTCTGATGCTGCGCAAACTACTGCTGCATTAGGTACGATGTACAAATTTTGGGATAAAACAAGTTTTACTTTAGACTATAACTATTTTGCAGATTTATACGCTCAAATAGATGTTTTAAGTTACGCAAATGCAACAACAAGACCAGGAGATTCTTGGAAAGCTCCTAATTACAGCACATTTGATGCAAGTTTAAGACATGGTTTTAGTTTAGGAGAATTTGATACTACAGTTACGGTTCGTGTAAACAATTTGTTAGACACAGAGTACATAGCTGATGCTTTAGACGCTTCTGACCCTTTAGTATGGTTCGGTTTTGGTAGAACTTATAGTTTAGATTTAAAAATTAACTTTTAAAAAATATTAAAAATGAAAAAAATATTTTATTCATTCGCACTACTTTCTTTGTTGTTTACATCATGTACACCAATGGAAGATATTTATGCAGAACTAGACGCTCAAGAAAAAGTAATTTCTGGTGAAGCAATATACACCTTAACAGATGCAGATTATACTGCATTAGATTTAAGTTATGGAAATTTTAGTACTTTAGACGATGCTAAATCTGCATTGCCTGGTTTTTTAGCTGATAAATATCCTGCATGGGGAAAAGAATCTTTAGCAGAAGTTACTTTTAAGTTGTATTCTCCTAAATCTACAGAATCTAGTTTTGTAGCGTATACTGTTTCGTCTGCAGATTATGCGGCAGGTGGTTTTACATATGGGAATTTTTCTAGTACTTCAGATATTACAAACTTTTTAGATACTAAATATCCTGATGCTGCTAATAGATTATTAGTTTCTTTAACTTATAAATATTATTCTGGTACTGTGTCTACATTAAACAATGGTTTTTTACGTGTAAATGGTGCTTGGGAAATGGCTTCAGGTATTACTGATGCAGAATATACTGCAATGGGAGAAGGTTTTGCTAACTTCTCTTCTACAACAGAGGCATTAACTAAAATACCAGTGTTTTTATCAGATAAATTTAAATACGAAGGTAAAGAAGCAGGTGATATAGTGGCTGTTATGTACAAGTATTACAGTGGATCGGTTATAAGTAAAGTTGCAAATTTTGTGTTTAACGGTACTACTTGGTCAGTATACAACAATGTAATTAATGAAACAATTAAATTTGGTCATGATGGTACAAACTGGGTTCCAGATAATACTATTAAATATACATTAACAGCAGCAGATTATACCTTAGTAGGTAATGGGTTTTATAATAACTTTGATGTGAGATCTGGTAAAGCAGAAGAATTAGAATCTGTAAGGTTAGATAAAATAAATACTATTTTATTAAATAATTTCCCATCGGATGCAGAGGGTCAAAAATATATCGTTTCTTATGCTATTTATAATGGAGCAAATGGTGTTTGGAGCTTAGCTGTTATTAAAGAAGGTTCTAAATATGTTAAACAATAGTTTTATTTATTGTTAAATAAAAATATTTTTCTTAAATCCACCTCATTTGAGGTGGATTTTTTATTTATAAAATTAGTAACTTTACATCGATAAAAATCAACAAAACTTTTATGAAAGACATACATTCTTATTGGGCTTATTTAGTTTTAGCAGTGTTAGTATTTGCTGTAGTAAACGCCATTATTGGGTTTACCCAAAAAAAACAATTTACAGATAAAGATTTACGCATTGGTTTGTTTGCACTAATCCTTTCTCATATTCAATTATTAATTGGTTTAGGATGGTATTTTATGTCGCCATGGTTTCATATACTCAAATCTGATGTAAGTGCAGTGATGAAAGATAAAACACTAAGGTTGTTGACTGTAGAACACCCTACAATGATGATTTTGGCAATTGTATTTATTACTATTGGTTGGTCTAAGCACAAGAAAAAAACAGAAGACACAGCAAAATTTAAAACCTTTGCAATTTTTTATGGAATAGGTTTAGTATGTATACTTTCTAGAATTCCTTGGAGTAATTGGATATAAGTATGAAAATAATAAGTTACATATTCTCATCAATTTTTGCACTAGTTTTCCTTTCATTATTGGTTATTTTTCATCCGCTTCAATGGATTAGTTTTAACCTTTTTGGACCTAAAGCACACTCAAAAATGGTGGCGTGTTTAAATTTTTCTTTGACAAAATCTTTGTTACTTCTTGGTGTACCTGTTAGGTTGATAAATAACCACAAGTTGCCAGAAAATACGACCATTATATTTGTGTCAAATCATCAATCAACTTTCGAAGTTGCACCTCTTGGATATTTTTTTAGAAAATACAATGCTAAATTTGTGTCTAAAATAGAACTAGGAAAAGGGATACCAAGTGTATCTTACAACTTAAAAAAAGGAGGAGCAGCTCTCATTAATAGAAAAGATCCTAAACAAGCAATTTCAGAATTAATGGAATTTGCTAAAAGAATCAATAAAAACAAATGGAGCGCGGTTATTTTTCCAGAAGGAACGAGAAGTAGAAACGGAAAACCAAAATCTTTTGCTACAAACGGACTAAAAATACTTACAAAGTTTAATAAAGAAGGTTATATTGTACCTGTAACTATAAATAACTCTTGGAAAGTTTTTAAATATGGAAAATTTCCATTAGGTTTAGGTAGTCCAATTACAATTACTACTCATCACCCAATAAAAATCGATTCTTTGCCTTTTGATGAATTAATAGCTCAAACAGAAAAGGTTATAAAAGAACACATAAAACAATAAAATGATGTCTATAAAAAATATCAGAATAGAAGTAATGCAAACACTAGAAAAGAATATTGATAGTTTTGTAGATAAATTTCTTATTCCTGCAGAAAAAATTTGGCAACCAACAGATTTTTTACCAAACTCACAAAAAGACACCTTTATTACTGAAGTAGAAGAAATAAGAGAACTTTCTAAAGAATTAGATGACGACTTTTGGGTAGTTTTAGTTGGTGACACAATTACAGAAGAAGCTCTACCAACCTACGAATCTTGGTTATTAGACTTAGATGGCGTAACACAACAACCAGATAATGGTTGGGCAAAATGGGTAAGAACTTGGACCGCAGAAGAAAACAGACATGGTGATGTTCTAAACAAATATTTGTACTTATCTGGCCGAGTAAATATGCGCGAAGTAGAAATTACAACACAGCATTTAATTGCTGACGGTTTTGATATTGGTACAGCTTCAGATCCTTACAAAAACTTTGTATATACAAGTTTTCAAGAGTTGGCAACCTACATTTCTCATAATAATGTAGCCAAAATTGCACGACAAAAAGGACACAAATCATTAGCAAAAATGTCTAAAATTATTGCAGGAGATGAAATGCGTCATCATCAAGCATACTCGCAATTTGTAAAAGAAATTTTTAAGATCGATCCATCAGAAATGATGTTGGCTTTTCAACACATGATGAAATACAAAATTGTAATGCCAGCAATGCATTTAAGAGAATCTTTTGGCGCAAAAGGTAGCTTGTTTGATGATTTTTCTACGGTAGCTCAAAGAGTTGGTGTGTACACTGGTTTCGATTATGTAGATATTATCCAAAAATTAAATACCATGTGGGAAATTGATAAAATTACAAATTTAACACCAGAAGCAGAAAAAGCTAGAGATTACCTTATGAAATTACCAGAAAGAATGTACAGAATTACAGAAAGAATCGTAGTTCCTAAAACAAAGTTTGAGTTTAAATGGATGATTCCGGCTTAAAAAATTTAAATAAGTATTAGAAGCTATTTCCAGCTTTCCACTGTATCTTTTTGCCGAAAAAGCAAAAAGGATGCCGTTTCAATCTGGGCTAAGTCTATTTGCCAGTTTTTAGATATATTTATAGAATCCTTCAGCTTTAAAAGCTGAAGGATTTGTTTTTTTATACGAATAGCGATATTATTTCTATCAGTTTTAAAACAATTAAAAACGGATTTCAAAAGAATCCATATCATTTAAAAAGCCCAATTTTTCTCTCAAGTTATTTTGATCTTTTTTACTGATAGTTGCCTTGATAATTCCAACATTATTTTTAGGTAATTTAGAAAGTTCTTCTCCTAAATAATCAATAAGTAACGAGTTTCCAGAATAGTCATAATTATTAAAATCTTTCCCGGTTCTGTTAACACCAATAACATAGCTCATGTTTTCTATTGCACGCGCTTTTAAAAGGGTTTTCCAAGCTTTAATTCTTGTAACTGGCCAATTTGCCATAAAAATTAAAAGATCGTAATTTTCTGTATTTCTAGCCCAAACAGGAAAACGCAAATCATAACAAATTAAAGGACAAATTTTCCATCCTTTATAATCAACAATTAATTTTTCTTTACCAGAAGTATATACTTTATGCTCTCCAGCCAAAGTAAAGGAATGTCGTTTATCATAAGTTTCTATTTTTCCAGATGGATGTACAAAAACCAATCTATTAAAATACTTATTTTCATGACTTATTACCAAACTTCCAGTGATTGCAAATTGGTTTTCAATAGCCATTTTTACCATCCAAGAAACGGATATTCCATCCATTTTTTCCGCAACATTTTCAGGTTTCATGGTAAAACCGGTGGTAAACATTTCTGGCAAAACAACTAAATCTGTATTTTTTGGGATTTCGTTTATTTTTTCTTCAAAAAAGGCTAAATTTTTCATCGGATTTTCCCAAAACAAATCAGCCTGAATACCAACAATATTCATTTTATCAGTCATTAAAATAAATTTAAAGATTAGAGATGTATAAATGTAAGTTTTTGTAATTTAGAAATCCAAAAAAAAGCTATGCAATCTTTTATTTCTGAAACTTTAGACGATATTTTACAAACTACAAATTCGTTTGAAAATGTAGTTTTCATTTTGCCATCACAAAGAGCAAAAGTGTTTGTAAAACAAACCTTTAAAGATAAAATTTCTGTAGGTTTTTTACCAGAAATGTTAAATATAGAGCAGTTTATTCAGCAAATTTCTGGAGTGCAAAAAGCAGATTCTATTCAGTTATTATTTCATTTTTATACCATTTATAAAAGCGTAGAGAAGAATCCAGATTCTTTTGATACATTTTCTACTTGGGCATTAACCGTTTTACAAGATTTTAATGAAATTGATCAGCACTTAATTGATACTAAAGATATTTTTACCTATTTAAGAGACATTGAACGTTTAAGAAAATGGTCTGTAAAAGGCACATTTAAAGAAACAGAATTAATTAAAGATCATTTTTCTTTTTTAGAAAAGTTAAATAATTATTATAATGCTTTTTATCAGTTTTTATTGAATGAAAATATTGGATATCAGGGATTAATGTACAGAGAAGCTGCTAAAAAAGTCGATGCTTTTCTAGATAAGAATACAACTAAAAAATTCTTTTTTATTGGTTTTAATGCACTTAATAAAGCAGAAGAATTATTGTTTCAGAAAGTGTTAGAAAATGGGAATTCAGAAATTTATTGGGATATTGATGAGGCTTTTTTCAACTCAAATCATCAAGCAGGAAAATTCATCAGAAAATATAAAAAAGAGTGGAAATATTTTGAGAAAAACAAACTAAAAACGGTAAGCAATAATTTTTTATCAGCAAAGAAAATACAAGTTATTGGTGCTGCAAAAAACAATACTCAAATAAAATATATTGGTGAAATATTAGAAGAAAATCCAACACTTAAAAATACAGCTTTGGTTTTAGCAGATGAAACTTTGCTACCAATTACACTAAATTCTTTACCCAAAAATATCAATGCAATAAATATTACAATGGGATATCCTTTAAAAGACATTCCAACTACAAGTTTATTATTTTCTATTTTTCAGTTATTTGTTTCGCAAGATAAATTGCAAAAAAGTAGTGTAAACGAGTTTTATTACAAAGATGTAATTCGCTTTTTTAAGCACCAATCTATGTATGGTATTCTTACGAATATTGATGATTTTACATCACAAATTGCAACTGAAAATCAGACTTTTATAAATGAAACTTTACTTGAGAAATTTTTAGAGAATCAGCGTTTAGAAGTTAAAAACGTAATCTTACAGCTCTTTAAAAATTTTGAATCAGTTTCTAATTTTATAGAGCGAATTTTAAATGTAATCAATCTTTTAAAAGAAGATATAAATGATTTAGAAAAAGAATATTTGTTCCGTTTTCATACTGTTTTTACCCAATTAAAAACTTTACAAGGAACCTTTGAATATTTTACAGATTTAAAAACACTTGCACTCTTTTTTAGACAATTAATAGGTTCAGAAAGTTTGTCGTTTCAAGGAGAACCTCTAAAAGGTTTGCAATTAATGGGAATGTTAGAAACGCGTGTTTTAGATTTTGAAACTATTATTTTAGCTTCTGCAAATGAAGGTGTTTTGCCAGCAAGTAGTCAACAAAATTCTTTTATACCTTTTGATTTAAAAGTTGAATTTGGCTTGCCAACCTACAGAGAAAAAGATGCTATTTTTTCATATCATTTCTTTCGATTAATTCAAAGAGCTAAAAACGTTTTTATTCTGTATAACACAGAACATGATGTTTTTGGAAGCGGAGAAAAAAGCAGATTTGTGACCCAATTAGAAATGATGAGACCAGATATTTTTCAGAAAATTGTTTCGCCTAAAGTGCTTGCGCAAAAGACCGAACTAAAAGTGATTTCTAAAAATGAGTTGGTTTTTGATCGTTTAAAAGAATTAGCAAAACAAGGTTTTTCACCTTCGTCATTAACTAGTTATTTATACAATCCTGTTGGCTTTTACAAACAGAAAATTTTAAGAATTAAAGAATTTGATGATGTTGAAGAAACAGTTGCATTTAATACTTTGGGAACTGTTGTACATGAAACTTTAGACGAATTGTACAAACCATTTATTGGCCTTTTTTTAACTGTGGATGCTATTTTAGAAATGGAAAAAATAGCTAAAGATTTGGTTGTAAAACATTTTAAGATACATTTTAAAAATGGCGATCTATCAACAGGAAAAAACCGTTTAATTTTTGAAGTTGCAAACAGATTTGTTTCTAATTTTTTAGCGCAAGAAAAGGTGTTGTTAAAGGATAAAAATAATCAGTTGAAAATAATTGCAACAGAAGAAAATTTATCCGCAGAAATTGAAATTGATGGAATTGATTTTCCTATAAAAATTCATGGAAATGTAGATAGAGTAGATGAGTTAAATGGCGAAATTAGAATTATAGATTACAAATCTGGGATGGTACAAAGTTCTGAGTTAAAAGTTTTAGATTTTGAGCAATTAAGAGCCAAAGAACAGTACAAATCGATACAAGTTTTACTGTATGCCTATTTGTTTTCAAAATCTAAAAATTTTGATAATTCTAAAAGTTTAAAAGCAGGGATTTTTTCTTTTAAAAATCTGAATCAAGGGTTTTTAGCTATCAATTTTTCATCTAATTATAGAACTCCAGATTATATCATTACATCAGAAAAATTAGAAGATTTTATGACAGAGTTAAAAGAATATATCAAAGAAATTTACAATCCTGAAATAGATTTTATAGAGCCAGCAGATTTAAAATATTAATGCGCGAGCTAATTTTAAATTTACTATAATAAAGAAGCCGTCTCAATACTAATTGAAACGGCTTTTTTTATATTTTTATAAAGTACCCTTATACAAGTGTATTTACAAATATGAAAATCTCATGAAATCCTTATAGGTTTAGAGACATTTTTTTCTTATTTTCCTTTTAAAACTAATAGCGGAATGCTAGTATGGAATTCTTCTTTTAAAACGGTACTTTTTTCCCAAAGCTTATCAAAGAAGCCTCTTTTACGTCTAAAAACACACAACATATCTGGATGAAATTGCTGAAAATGTTCTAAAACTCCTTGAAAAGTAGTGGCGTTTTCTGTAATCGTTAATGAAGTTTTTAATTTTTCTAAATCTTGGTTTAGTACTAAATCTTCATCCGTATAATCTGCTGTTTTAACTTGTAATAAATTTAATTCCGGTTGAAACGATTTTACTACAAATTGTAAAGGTTTTAAAGCTGTTTTGCTTTTTACAACACCAGAATTAAAAGCCATTAAAATAGATTTAATAGGTGCAAATTTATATCCGTCAGGAACCGTTAAAATAGGGATATCTGTTTGTTTTACTAATTTTCCGGCAGTTTTACCTAAAAACACTTCCTCTCTAATTGAGTTGCTTCTAGCTCCTACAATTATTAAATCAATATCTAACTCGCTTTTAATAGTTTCTACACTATCAACTAGAGAGCCTTGAGCAGAAATTAACTTAACTTCTACATTTTTTGTGTTCACAGAATTTACTATTGCACGCAAATACAATTTTGTTTCGCGTTCAATAATTGTATTCATATTTTTCATTACTCCAGCTTTTGTTTGAGCACTATACGCTCTAAAAACAAAAATATTTGCATTTATTTCTGAAGCAAAATCAATAGCATATTGCAGGTTATTTTGCGCACTATCTGTAGATCCAATTGGTACTAAAATGTTTTTCATAATACAAAATTAAAGAGTACAAAGTTACTTATTTTTTGGGAAGTAAACTCTTTTAAATATTCAATCTATATGTACATTTGTAAAAAACTCTTTTTTTGAAAACCAGTATAAGTTTTACATCTATTCACAAATTAGCAATTCCGGCTTTAATTGCAGGTGTAGCTGAGCCTTTATTATCAATCACAGACACTGCAATTATTGGCCATATAGATATAAACGCTACAGAGAGTTTAGCTGCAGTTGGCATTGTTGGAGCATTTATTTCTATGCTTGTTTGGGTTTTTGGACAAATAAGAAGTGCCATTTCTTCTATTATTTCTCAATATGTTGGTGCCAATAAATTGGATGAAATACATACGCTGCCAGCACAAGCAATAACAATAATAGTTGCAGCAAGTTTATTGATTTTGGCAATTTCATATCCTTTTGCCTCACAAATTTTTCAGTTTTATAATGCATCTGGTGTCGTTTTAGAGTATTGCATTCTGTATTTTAAAATTAGAATTTTCGGATTTCCTTTTTCTCTTTTTGTATTTGCTGTCTTTGGAATTTTTAGAGGTTTGCAAAACACCTACTACCCAATGATTATTGCAATATGTGGAGCCTTGTTAAACATTGTTTTGGATGTTGCTTTTGTATACGGAATTGAAGGTTTTATACCAGCAATGAATATAGAAGGAGCGGCATATGCAAGTGTAATTGCGCAAATGATGATGGCAATAATTGCGTTCATTTTATTGATAAAAAAAACTAATATTTCATTAAAAATTAGTTTGCCTTTACATAAAGAAATTCCAACTTTATTAAACATGATTGGCAACTTGTTTGTGCGTACAATTGCACTTAATACTGCCTTGTATTTTGCAACAGCATTTGCTACAGATTACGGCAAAGAATATATTGCAGCATACACAATTGGTTTAAATCTTTGGCTGTTAGGCGCTTTTATGATTGATGGGTTTTCTAGTGCGGGCAATATTTTATCAGGTAAATTGTTGGGAGCAAAAGACTATAAAACGTTAGTTGATTTAAGTAAAAAACTTACCAAATATGGTTTTTTCATGGGTGTTATTATTGTAGCTTTTAGCTTTTTATTTTATGATTCAATTGGTTTGTTTTTCACTAAAGATGCCTTAGTTTTAAAACAGTTTTATAATGTTTTTTGGATAGTAATCTTAACACAACCCATAAGTGCAATTACCTTTATTTTTGACGGAATGTTTAAAGGAATGGGAGAAATGAAATATTTAAGAAATGTGTTAATTTTATCAACAGGATTCGTTTTTATACCAACACTTTTCTTTTTTGATTGGTTAGATTTTAAATTAGTTGCCATTTGGATTGCTTTTACATTCTGGATGTTAGCACGCGGAATTCCGTTAATTATAAAGTTTAGAAATAAGTTTATTCCGCTTGCAAATGAGTGATTTTAATTTAAAATCATCCTCAATTATAATTAGTTCAATGTCAATAAATTAATTAGCTTCATATAGAATTTAAAAGTTATAACACTATTTGTAATGGCTTTTTTTATTTGTTTATCTTGTACACTTTATTGTTTGATGTAAAAAATTAGGTTTTGTCTCATTTTTCGGAACGCTTATTGCTGTTTGTAAAAAGAAAAATCTAGTTTTCTATGTGTTGATTTTTTTACAATAAAGTTGATTTTGATGACACTTTAATAATGAAAACAAAAAGAATAAAAACAGATTAAATTTGAGAATTTTTAAAAACATATCGCTTAGAATACGCATCTTTTTATCTATGATTTTATTGGTGTTACTAGCATCCATATTAATTTTAGGTGTAACTGTTTATCAATATGATGAGCAAACTAAAGATTATAATATTCAACGTTTTGAACGTAAAGAAGCTACTACACAAGAAACTATCGAGTTAGAATTAACAAATAAAACTAGCTATTTAGTAAATACCGAAAATTTATCAAAAATATTTCAAGAGCGTATTTATGAAATTTCATCCATCAATAAATTAAATATTTCAATTTTTGATTTGAAAGGTAATTTCTTAGTTTCCTCTAAAACCAATGCTTTTGAAACATCTGTAATAAAACCATTAGATCTTAAAATATTAAATGAATTAACTCAAAATTCTAGTCATAAAATATTAAAGAGTAGAGAAGAAGATGGAGTTGGCTATCAAACTTCCTACTCTTATATTAACGATCCTAAATTTAAAAGAATCGGTATTTTAGAAATGCAGTTTACGCAAGATAATTCTGAGATAGAACATGAACTTAGAGAATTTATTTACAGGTTAGGTTTGGTGTATTTATTAATGTTTATCATTGCAATTGCGTTGGCTTATTTTTTATCAAGTTATATAACAAGATCCATACAAACTATTTCTGATAAAATGCAACAAACACGTTTAAATCAGCGTAATGAAAAAATTATATTAAATGCAGCAAGTTCAGAAATTGAGGTTTTAGTTGATGCTTATAATAGTATGATTGATCAACTTGAAGAAAGTGCCGTAAGATTAGCAAAAAGCGAACGTGAACAAGCTTGGCGAGAAATGGCAAAACAAGTGGCACATGAAATTAAAAATCCTTTAACACCAATGCGTTTGTCTGTGCAAAGTTTTGAACGTAAGTTTAATCCTGAGGATGAAAACATTAGAGAAAAATTAGCAGAATATAGTAAAACTTTAATTCAACAAATAGATGTAATGAGTTCTATTGCCTCTGCTTTTTCTGATTTTGCGAAGATGCCAACTCAAAAAAGAGAAAAAATTGAGATTATTAGCGTTGTAAAATTAGCCTTAGATATTTTTAACGAAGATTTTATTCGTTATTCGCCAAAAGAAGAAGAGTTATTTGCCAACTTAGATAAAACTCAATTGATAAGAATTGTAACTAATTTGGTTAAAAATGCTTTGCAAGCATCAGAAAATCAAGAAAACCCTAGTATTGATGTGGTTGTTTTATCAGAAAAAAATAATGTAAAAATTATTGTGAGCGATAACGGAAAAGGAATTCCAGATAATTTAAAAGGGTATGTATTTGATCCAAAGTTTACAACAAAATCTAGCGGAATGGGTTTAGGCTTAGGAATTATAAAAAACATCATAGAAGCGTATGATGGTACTATTTCTTTTACATCTGAAGAAGGAATAGGAACCGTTTTTACCGTAATTTTACCAAAAATATAAATATTTAAACCTTTATCTTAAATAATAGAATATGAAATTTGATACTATTTTAGTGGCAATAAATAACCAACTTGCTCAAATAACGATAAACAGGCCTCATAAATTAAACGCTTTAAATAAGGTAACTATAGAAGAATTAAGCGAAGCTTTTGAAGCTCTAGAAGACAATGAGGATGTTAAAGTAATTGTGCTTACAGGTAGTGGAGATAAAGCTTTTGTTGCAGGAGCTGATATTTCTGAATTTGCTCATTTTTCTGTTGATGAAGGCGGAACTCTAGCAAGAAACGGACAAGAAATATTGTTTAACATCGTAGAGAATTTATCTAAACCGGTTATTGCAGCAATTAACGGATTTGCTTTAGGTGGCGGTTTAGAATTGGCAATGGCTTGTCATTTTAGAATTGCATCGGATAATGCAAAAATGGGTTTACCAGAAGTTTCTTTAGGTGTAATTCCTGGTTATGGAGGTACACAACGCTTGCCACAATTGGTAGGTAAAGGTAAAGCTATGGAAATGATTATGACCGCAACAATGATTCCTGCTGATGAAGCTTTAAAGTGTGGTTTGGTAAATTATGTAACTACGCAAGAAGAGTTATTACCTTTAGCAGAAAAAATTGCTGGTAAAATAATGCGAAATTCTTCTGTAGCAATTTCTGCTGCTATTAGAGCCGTTAATGCAAACTTTGAGGATGGTGTAAAT
Organism: Polaribacter sp.; assembly: GCA_030731625.1. Taxonomy (GTDB): domain Bacteria; phylum Bacteroidota; class Bacteroidia; order Flavobacteriales; family Flavobacteriaceae; genus Polaribacter. Next base: position 21,342 of record JANQTQ010000137.1, read on the forward strand.
GGGTATGATGTAGAAATTGAAGAGTTTGGAGATTGTTTTGGTACCGAAGATTTTATGGAAGGTACTACGGCATTTTTAGAAAAAAGAAAGCCTAATTTTCCAGGAGCCTAATTTTATTCATTTTAGATAACATAAAAAAAACGAGCCAATAAAGGCTCGTTTCTTTGTTAAATTAAGATGTTTATTACGTTTTTAGATATAAATAATTTTAAAATGTAAACTCATTAGTGTAATTATCGTCATCACAATACACTACAACTTTATAGTCTCCTTTTATATTTTTATCTAGTCTATAGGCTCTTTGTAATATAATTTCGCCCTTAACAGTTTCAGAAAAAATAACAGATCCGTTAAAAAAGATAGCAACTTTTAAAGGTTTTTTATCAAAGTCTATTTTAGAAATTAAAACCAAGTCTTCTTTATTTTTAATGATTGGCTTAAAAATTACTTTTTCTGAATCTTCAACAATAACTACATTTTTATTTTTTACTTCTAGAATTTTTACAGCAACTGTAAAATACTTATTTAATTCTATTGTGTAAATTCCATCGTTTAAAGAAGATAAATCGAAAAATTTTATTAACTCTCCTTCACTTTTAACAGACTCAGAATGAAGCTCAGTTCCGTTGTTATCTTTAACTGTTAATTACTGTCCTTTTTTAACGTTATCAAATACTACTTTTACTTTTTTAGCATTTACAATTTCGTTAAAATCCTTTACATTGTTTGCGTAGTTACATAATGTTACCAACATAAAAACTACTACTAGTACTCTATTTTTAATTGTTTTCATAATATAAATTTTAAATAATTTATACTGCAAATTTATGGTAGAACATTAGTTTACAAAACAACAGAATTGGCGTATTTATATTCATAATTACCGGTAAATTAAATGTTAATTAATTGTTAGGTTAAAATAGAATATAAAAAGGTTAAATTTAAAAATATTTGATGTAGGTAGGTGTTTTGTCAAAAGCAATTTTAGGAGCTTTTTTTGTTTAATGAATACTACTAGATTGCATCTTTATTTTTTTAGTAAAATACATTCTTTCTTAAAAAGATGAGGGTAGAATAATTTGAAATTAGTTATTTTAAAAGCTGCCTTTTTATAGAAGTTAATATAAGCTTGGTCTTAATGAAGTGACAAATAAGGTTTGAATTGGTACAAAAAAAACGAGCCAATTAAGACTCGTTTCCTCGTTAAACATTTAATTTAACTTAATAATCAACTAAAACTAATTTTTTATATTTTAAATGTGTTACTATAATTACTGTTATTACAATATACAATAACGGTGTATTCACCTGGTAAACTTTTATCTAACTTGTAAACTCTGTTTGTAATTAATTCGTTTTTAATAGTTTCTGAAAAAATGATTTCACCATCATACCATAAAGTTACAGCTAAAGGTTTTTTATCAAAATCTAATTTTGAAATTATTAACAAGTTATCTTCATTTCTAATAACTGGTTTGAAAATTAATTTATCAGAATTTTCATTAAAAGTTACTTTACCATTTTTAACTTCTAGATGTTTACTAACTATTACAAATTCTTTATTTAATTTTATAGTGTATAAACCATCATTTAAAGATGACAAATCAAAATATTTGATTAATTCTCCTTCTTTAGATATCGTTTCAGAATGAAGTTGAATTCCATTTTCGTCATTAAAAGTTAATTGATGTCCTTTTTTAACGTTTTCGAATACTACTTTTACTTTGTTAGCATTCATTGTATTGTTAAAATCCTTTTCGTTGTTTGCGTAGTTAAATAATGTTACCAACATAAATACTACTACTAATACTCTTCTTTTAATTGTTTTCATATTATAAATCTTTACTAATTTATACTGCAAATTTATGGTAGAACATTAGTTTACAAAACAACAAAATTGGCACATTTATAATCTATTTTAACTTCAATTTTGATATCGTTTTTATTAAAGGTTAAAATAGTATATAATAGAGTTAATTTTATAGCAATTTGTATAATTAGTTTGTGAAGAAAAATAGCAGGAATCATTTATAATTTCTTAGTTGTCTAATTACTAGGGTTTCAGTTTAGGGTTGTTAAATTTTAAGAGGAGTATCTGTTTTAATTATTCATTAAGTTTTTTGTTGGCCTTTTTTTAATTGAATTTTTTATCATTAGAAAAGTAACTAAGTAAAAAAAAGGTTTAGTTCTTATCTTATCAGCATGTACATTTATAAATTTCGATAACCAGTTATTCCTTTCTGATCATTAAAAGCCAAAACGATTTTAGAGAAAGCACGTATCGAAAAATTAGCACAAAAAAAAACGAGCTCATAAAAGCTCGCTTTTCGTTAAATAACCAATTTAACCTCAATCAATATTCAATTTGAATTAATTATATTTTAAAAAAACTACTATAACTTTTACCGTTGCTATTTACAACAACTGTATAGTTCCCTTTTAATTCTTTATTTAATTTGTATACTCTGTTAATAATTAACTCGCTTTTTATAGTTTCTGATAAGATCATATCACCTTCAAAAAATAAGGTAACTTTTAATGGATTTTCATTAAAATCTAATTTTGAAATCAATACCAAATCATCTTCATTTTTAATAAGTGGTTTAAAAATTACTTGTTCAGAATTGTCTATAAAAATTACTTTGTTATCTTTAACTTCTAGATATTTTATAACAACTAAAAATTCTTTATTTAATTCTATAGTGTATAAACCATCATTTAAAGATGATAAATCAAAAACCTTAGTTAATTCTCCTTCTTTCGTTAATAATTCAGAATGTAATTCAACTCCATTTTCATCATTAACAGTTAATTGCTGTCCTTTTTTAACATCTTCAAATACTACTTTTACATTTTTAGCATTTACGATATTGTTAAAATCCTTTTCGTTGTTTGCGTAGTTACATAATGTTACCAACATTAAAGCTACTACTAATACATTTTGTTTAATTGTTTTCATAAAATAAATTTTTACTAATTTATAATGCAAATCTATAGCGGTTTTAAGATGTACAAAACAACAAAATTGGTATATTTGTATTCTATTTTAACTGTAAAGGTGTTGTTAATTTATGTTAAGGTTAATTTAACGTATAATAAAGGAAATTTATATAGGTAATCATTTTGATCTTTCGTATTTTTGCAAAATATATGATACAAATAAAACCAACTCTCGAAAAGATAACACCAAATTTTGGTAGTTCTCTATTAGTTAAGAAACATGAAGAGTTTTTAAAAACGAATACCCCTTTTTGGCATTTTCATCCAGAAATAGAATTAGTGTATGTAAATAAAGGAAAAGGTAAAAGACATATCGGTAATCACATAAGCTACTTTAATAATAGTCAATTAGTATTAATAGGCTCTAACTTGCCACATGTTGGTTATATAGATCGTTTAACTACAAATGGTTCAGAAACTTTAATACAATTTAAGCCAGATTTTTTAGGAAGTGAATTTTTTAAAATTCCAGAAATGATTGCTGTTGATGCACTTTTTGAACGTGCAAAAAAAGGCATCCGTTTTAATATAGAAATTAAACAAAGAATTGGCGCAAAAATTGAAGCTTTAGTAGAGCAAGACGGTGTAGAAAGAATTGCTTCTTTTTTAGAAATATTAAATGATTTGGCAACTACAGACGATTATACCTTGTTAAATGCCAATGGTTTTGCTTTTGAAACCATACCGCAAGACAGCAATAAAATTGAGGTTATTTACAATCACATTAACAATCATTTTAGCGAACATATTAGTTTAGATGAAATTTCTGAATTAGTAAGTATGACGGTACCTGCTTTTTGTAGATATTTTAAAAAATCTACAGGAAAAACATTTACAAAATTAGTAAATGAATACAGAGTGGTGCACGCAACTAAATTATTAGCAGAAAGTAATTCTAGTATTGCAGATGTTAGTTTTGAATGTGGCTTTAATAATTTTTCTCACTTTAATAAGTTATTTAAAAACTTTACAGGAAAAAGTGCTTCTAAATATAGAAGCGAAATGAAAAATTTAATTCAATAAAAACCATGGGTGATAAAATTAAGAAAGCATTAGATTACTATACTTTTAAAAGTACAGAAATTTTAAATTTTATAAATGCTAGTAATAATCTTACCGTAGAGCAAATCATAGAAAAAGGAGAAGAATTAGCAGTTTTAGAAGCTAAAATAACAGCCTTAGAAGTTGCAGAAGAAAGTTAAATAGTCTTTATAAAATCTATTTTTTAGTTTTTTCTGATGAAAGCCAAATCAGAATAAAAATTATTGATCACCATTCCACTCAGTATAAAATTGAGTTAGAAATACTTCCATAAATTGATGTCTTTCTAGTGCAATTTTTTTCCCAGTTTCCGTATTCATTGTATCCTTCAAAAGCAGTAGTTTTTCATAAAAATGGTTGATTGTTGGGGCATCAGAATTTTTGTATTGTTCTTTTGATTGATTTAAATTCGGTAAAATTGCTGGATTGTAAAGCGCTCTATTTTTAAATCCGCCATAATTAAAACAACGTGCAATACCAATAGCACCAATTGCGTCTAATCTGTCGGCATCTTGCACAACTTCTAATTCTTTGGATGTAAATTTTTCACCAGTAATATCTAAAGAATTTTTAAAAGAAATATGTTTTATAATATCAATAACATGCGTAATTATTTCTGAGTTAACTTTTTGATTTTCAAGAAATTCAGCAGCTATTTTCGGGCCAATAGTTTCATCACCATTATAAAATTTAGGATCGGCAATATCGTGTAATAAAGCACCTAAAGAAACAACAAAAGCATCCACTTTTTCATCCTTAGAAATTAACATAGCATTTTTATAAACTCGTTCTATATGAAACCAATCGTGACCGCCTTCTGCATCTAGTAATTCCTTTTTTACAAATTCGATTGTGTTTTGTAGTATTTTTTCTTGATACATCTTATTTTCTTGAGGCTAATTTTTTTTTAAGACTTTTTACTTCAAAAAACATCACAAATAACATGGGTGTAAAAAATAATGGTAAAAATGTATGAAAAGAAATTCCGTTTTCTACGGTAGAAAAAACGGCAAAAATAATCATAAAAAAGAGCACAACTATTTGTAGAAGAATCATTAAATTTTGTTTTTTAATTTTCTTTTCTAACTCTTCTTTTGTGCACGGAGGTAATATGGAAGCCATAATTTTAATTTTTAATAAAAATAAAAAATCCATTCAAAATAGAATGGATTTAAAGTTCTTTCTTTAAAAAAAGTAGATACTATTTTTTAACAAAACTCTTCGTAAGCTTGTGCTAAATTTTGTGCAATCATTTGTGCAGATCTACCTTCTATATGATGACGCTCTAACATATGTACTAAACTACCATCTTTAAACAATGCAATTGCAGGTGATGATGGAGGAAAAGGAATCATAAATTCTCTTGCTTTTTGTGTAGATTCTTTTTCTACACCAGCAAAAACTGTTGTTAAGTTTGTTGGCGTTTTATCTGCGCCTAAAGAAGCAATTGCTCCTGGTCTTGCAGTACCAGCTGCACAACCGCAAACAGAATTTACCATCACTAAAGTAGTTCCTTCTTTTGCTATTGCTTGCTCTACGTCTTCACTTGTATATAATGCTTTAAAACCAGCGTTAATTAATTCATCGCGCATTGGTTTTACTAATTCTTCTGGATACATAATTATAATTTTAAGATGCAAATATAAATATAAAAAAAGCAAAATTCAAGACGAAGATTAATTGTTTATGTTATGTACACATCAATAAAATTGATATTTTAACTTAAAACACTGATGTTTTGTTATATTTGAACTTAATTTTTTATAATTTTTATGGGTAGTTTTACAAAATGGTTAGGTGCAGGATTAGGGTTTACATTAGGCGGACCAATAGGCGCTGCAATTGGTTTTGCATTAGGTAGCTTTGTTGATGGGTTTTCTGAAGATGACGTAAAATATGAGCAAAAAGAATATCAAGAAAGAGTTAGTAGTGCAAACGGAACCGTAAATACAAATTCTGGAGATTTTGAAATGAGTCTTTTGGTGTTAGCATCCATCGTCATAAAATCTGATGGAAAAGTTGATCAAAGAGAATTAGACTTTGTGAGAGCTCAGTTTGTAGGAATGTATGGCAAAGAAAGAGCTAATAATGCTTTTAAATTGTTTAAAGGAATTATTAAAAAAGAGGTTTCTTCTCGTCAGGTTTGTATTCAAATTAGAGAACACATGTCTCATGCTTCTCGTTTGCAATTGTTACACTTTTTGTTTGGTATCGCAAAAGCGGATGGATTTGTAATTCCATCAGAAATAGAAGAAATTAAAAAAATTGCAGGCTATTTATACATCAACCAAAATGATTTCGATTCAATTAAAGCAATGTTTTACGATGAATCTGATGCGGCTTATAAAATTTTAGAAATTACAAAAGATGCTACCAATGATGAGGTTAAAAAAGCATACCGAATAATGGCTAAAAAATACCATCCAGATAAATTACAAGATTTAGGGCCAGAGCATATAAACGGAGCGCATGAAAAATTTCAAAGCATACAATCTGCCTACGAAAAAATAAAATCAGAAAGAGGGCTTTAATGCTGGATGCTGCATTCTAGAATCAAAGTTTAGGATGTGAACTTTAAATGTTGAATTTTAAACTTTGAACAACTAAATTTCCAAGAAAATCCTTAATTTCGCAAACTTATTAGAAAAGATAGAAAATGAGCGCGAAATTTCCTGAGTATAAAGGTCTTGACTTACCAAAAGTGGCAGAAGAAATTCTAAACTATTGGCAAGAGAACAACATATTTGAAAAAAGTGTAACTACAAGAGAAGGCGCAGAGCCTTATGTTTTTTTTGAAGGACCTCCTTCTGCAAACGGACTTCCGGGAGTTCACCATGTATTAGCACGCGCTATTAAAGATATTTTTCCTCGTTATAAAACCATGAAAGGCTACCAAGTAAAGCGAAAAGCTGGTTGGGATACACATGGTTTACCAATAGAATTGGGCGTAGAAAAAGAACTAGGAATTACCAAAGAAGATATTGGAAAAACAATTTCTGTAGAAGATTATAACGCTGCTTGTAGAAAAGCGGTAATGCGTTACACCGATATTTGGCACGATTTAACCAATAAAATGGGCTATTGGGTAGATATGGAAGATCCATATATTACCTATGAGCCAAAATACATGGAGTCTGTTTGGTGGTTATTAAAACAGATTTACAACAAACAATTAATTTACAAAGGCTATACAATTCAGCCATATTCGCCAAAAGCCGGTACAGGTTTAAGTTCTCACGAGTTAAATCAGCCAGGAACCTACCAAGATGTAACCGATACAACAGTTGTGGCGCAATTTAAAGCGATCAATGAAACGTTACCAGATTTCTTAAAAAATGAAGGTGATATTCATTTTATCGCTTGGACCACAACTCCGTGGACTTTGCCAAGTAATACAGCCTTAACGGTTGGCCCTAAAATTGAGTATGTTTTAGTAGAAACTTTTAATCAATATACGTTTGAACCTGTAAAAGTTGTGTTGGCTAAAAACTTAATTAGCAAACAATTTGGAGGTAAAAATGCTTTTCAAGTTGAAACATCAGAAGAATTAAAAGCTTACAAATCTGGAGAGAAAAAGATTCCTTTTTTCGTTGTAAAAGAATTTATTGGTAAAGATTTAGTTGGCATAAAGTACGAGCAATTATTAGATTTTAACTTAGATTTTGAGCATAAAGAAAATGCTTTTAGAGTAATTTCTGGAGATTTTGTTACAACAGAAGACGGTACAGGAATTGTACACACGGCACCAACTTTTGGAGCAGATGATGCTTTGGTTGCCAAACAAGCAAGTCCAGAGATTCCGCCTTTGTTGGTAAAAGATGAAAATGATAATTTAGTTCCTTTAGTAGATTTACAAGGTAAATTTAGAAAAGAAATTAAAGATGCTATTTATGGTTTTGCAGGCGAATATGTAAAATCAGAATACTTAAATGAAGAAGATTTTGAGGTTGAATTAAAAAATCAGCAAGAAAATTTAAAAGACGTTTTAAAAAATCAAGATAAATATTTATCTGTTGATGAACGTTTAGGTTTAAAATTGAAAAACGAAAACAAAGCTTTTAAAGTAGAAAAATACAAGCACAGTTATCCAAATTGTTGGCGAACTGATAAGCCTATTTTATATTATCCGTTAGATTCTTGGTTTATTAAAATCACGGATGTAAAAGATAGAATGCATGAATTAAACAAAACCATAAACTGGAAACCAGAATCTACTGGAACCGGTCGTTTTGGAAACTGGTTGGCAAATGCAAACGATTGGAATTTATCTCGCTCTCGTTATTGGGGAATTCCTTTACCAATCTGGAGAACAGAAGATGGTAAAGAAGAAATTTGTATTGGTTCTGTAAAAGAACTAAAAGAAGAAATGCTACGTGCCGTAGACGCAGGTATAATGAGCGAAGACATCTTCTCAAGTTTTGAAGTTGATAACATGTCCGAAGAAAACTATGCGAAAATAGATTTACATAAAAATATTGTTGATGAAATTGTATTAGTTTCAGCATCAGGACAACCAATGAAACGTGAAAGCGATTTAATTGATGTTTGGTTCGATTCTGGTTCTATGCCGTATGCACAATGGCATTATCCGTTTGAAAACAAACAAAAAATTGATGACAATGAATCTTTTCCAGCAGATTTTATTGCAGAAGGAGTAGACCAAACTCGTGGTTGGTTTTATACTTTACATGCAATTGCAACAATGGTTTTTGATTCTGTTGCCTATAAAAATGTAGTTTCTAACGGTTTAGTGTTAGATAAAAACGGACATAAAATGTCTAAACGTTTAGGAAATGCAACAGATCCGTTTACAACTTTATCAACGTATGGTGCAGATGCAACACGTTGGTATATGATTTCTAACGCAAATCCTTGGGATAATTTAAAGTTTGATTTAGAAGGAATTGAAGAAGTAAAACGTAAGTTTTTTGGAACTTTATACAACACCTATTCTTTCTTTACCTTGTATTCAAATCTTGATGAGTTTTCTTATAAAGAAGCAGATATTCCTCTAGAAGAAAGACCAGAAATAGACAGATGGATTTTATCAGAATTAAATACTTTAATCACTAAAGTAGATAAATTCTACGAAGAATATGAGCCAACGAGAGCTGCAAGAGCAATATCAGATTTTACACAAGATTATTTAAGTAACTGGTATGTGCGTTTAAGTAGAAGACGTTTTTGGAAAGGAACGTACGAAACCGATAAAATTTCTGCGTATCAAACATTATATACATGTATGATTACGATCGCGAAATTAGGTTCGCCAATTGCGCCGTTTTTTATGGACAGATTGTATCAAGATTTAAATTCTGTAACTGGTAAAGAAACATCAGAAAGTATTCATTTATCAGATTTTCCTGTTTACGATGAAAGTTTTGTTGATAAAAGTTTAGAACGTAAAATGGAAAGCGCTCAAACGATATCATCTTTAGTGTTATCATTAAGAGCAAAAGAAAAAATTAAAGTGCGTCAGCCGTTACAAAAAATTATGATTCCTGTTGATAGTCAACAACAAAAAGAAGAAATTTTAGCCGTTGCTAATTTAATTAAGCACGAAGTAAATATTAAAGAAATTCAAATTTTAGATGACGCATCAGAAATTTTAATCAAACAAATTAAGCCAAATTTTAAAACATTAGGGCCAAAGTTTGGTAAAGATATGCGATTGATTGCTAGTCAGGTGCAAGAATTTACACAAGAAGATATTAACAAAATAGAAAAAGATAAAAACATTTCTATAGAAGTTAATGGAAAAAATATTATTTTGGACGCGTCAGATGTAGAGATATCGTCTAAAGACATAGAAGGTTGGTTAGTAGCAAATGAAGGGGCGTTAACTGTTGCTTTAGATGTAACAATAACAGAAGAATTACACAAAGAAGGTGTTGCAAGAGAATTGGTCAATAGAATTCAGAATGCACGTAAAGACTCTGGTTTAGAACTAACAGACAGAATTAAATTAACGATCTTAAACAGTGAAAACTTACAACAAGCAATCACTGATAATAAAGAGTATATTATGAGTGAAACATTAACAAAAGAATTGTTTTTTGTTGATGTATTAGAAAGTGGTATAGAAATAGAATTTGATACCATACAAAGTAAAATATTAATTGAAAAAGCTTAGAAAAATGTCAGATGTTAAAGTAAAATATTCGGAAGAAGACTTGTTAGAGTTTAAAGAAATCATCAATAAAAAAATTGCAAGAGCTCAAGAAGATTTAGAGTTGTTAGAAGGTGCCTATAAAAATAATGCAGATAATGGCACAGAAGATACTTCTCACTCTTTTAAATCTTTTGACGAAGGGTCAGAAACAATGGCTAAAGAAGCAAATGTTCAGCTAGCAATAAGACAAGAAAAATTTATCAGAGACTTAAAAAATGCCTTATTACGTATAGAAAACAGAACGTATGGTTTTTGTAGAGTTACAGGTAAATTAATACAAAAAGAACGTTTAAAATTAGTGCCTCATGCTACTTTAAGTATAGAAGCAAAGAGAGCTCAATAAATTATTAAACAATTTAAATAGATATCCAACTTTTAATAAAAACAGTATTAAAAGTTGGATTTTTTTGTTTGCAATCATTTCTTAATCGATTTTAAATAAGATTATTATCATATTTTTGTTTTTATGAAAAAGACAATATATTTAATAGTTTTTCTTAGTTGTGGTTTTTTAATTTACAATTCTTTTTTTAAGAAAAATAGCATAGAAAAAGCACAAGAAAATTATGCCAAGATTGTAAAAAATCATCCATTTAATGCTTTTTTAAATTTTACAAAAGAAGAAAGAATTGCAAATGGGATTCCTCCAAATAAATATTTCGAGGAGATGTATTTATTACAGATAAACCCTTACACAGGAAGAACTCATCCTGAAAATGTATATAATCTTCAACAAGAATTAAAAGCAAAAAGAGCTTATCAACAAAGAACTCCTGGAGATGCTACAGATAATCAATGGATAGAAAGAGGTCCAAATAATGTTGGCGGAAGAACACGAATGGTATTATTTGACCCAAATGACAACACAAATAAACGTGTTTTTGCTGGTGGAGTAAGTGGTGGTCTTTGGGTAAATGATGATATTACTGATGAAAATTCTTCTTGGACAAGAGTTGGTATTGATGAAAACCTAACTGTAACTTGTATGGCAGTCGATCCTAATAATTCTCAAATAATGTATGTAGGAACGGGCGAGTTTTATTCGGCACAACAAGCACTTGGAACTGGAATTTGGAAAACGATAGATGGTGGTATCACTTGGAATAACGTTTATAAAGTTAGGGGTACAACAACTATTTCTAGCACTATAGAAGTACCAGGAACTTATTTTATGACAGATATTATTGTTAGAGATAAAGATGGTAGCTCGGCCACTTCAAATGATTCTGAGGTTTTTGCTTCTATTGGAGCAAATTTCTATAGTTCAAACCCTATAAAAACCTATGTTGGCGCAAATGATTATGGAATTTTTAAATCGAGTGATGAAGGAGCAAACTGGACCAAAGTTACTTTAAATGTAAATCCAGATGGAAGCGGAAATAGTGTAGCGCCTAACGATTTTGAAATAGGAATTGATAATACATTGTGGTTGGGAACTACAATGAATTTAGATAGAGATGGTGAAGAAGGTGGAGGCCGTATTTATAGTAGTACAGATGGTATAACATTTACACTAAAACATACCATCCCAAACGGGAAAAGAACAGAAATTGCTGTTTCTAAAACAAATGCGAACACAATTTATGTTTTGGGAGATGTAAAAACGTATAATGGTTCTAATCAATTAATAGCGCCTTTTGTAACAATTTTAAAAACAACAGATAATTTTGCTACAGAACCTGTTTCACTTTCCCTTCCAGTAGATGCAAACACAAGTATTCCTGCAAATGATTTTACTAGAAGTCAAGCATTTTACAATTTAGTGATAGAAGTTGATCCAAATAACGATGCAATTGCGTATGTTGGAGGTATAGATTTGTTTAGAACTGCAGATAGTGGAACAACTTGGCAACAAATATCAAAAAGTTCTCCTACATCAAATTTTGATGGAATTACAGTGTCTTATGTTCATGCAGATCAACATAGTTGGGCTTTTCATCCTACAAATTCCAATATTTCTGTTATAGGTAATGATGGTGGTGTTTTTTATGCGACCTCTTTATCTGCTGCTACTTCAAGCGCAACAGCTATAGAGGAAAGGACTAAAAATTATAATACAACTCAGTTTTATAATGGTGCAATAAGTCAAACTGTAAGTCCAGAATATATAGTTGGAGGAACGCAAGACAATGGAGTTCTATTTTTTGATGAAGCAACTAGTGGTGACAATTCAGCAATAAAAGTTTTAAGAGGTGATGGAACACGTTGTTTTATTGATAAAGATGGAGGTTATATGATTGTTTCTTTATTATACAATAATATTTATCGTTATAATTTACCTTATACAGGAGAAAGAATTGTTGTGTCATCAGATAGTAATTCAGGAAGGTTTTTTAATGCAATGGCATTAGATGAAAATTTAGATATTCTATATACTAGTGGATATACTCACTTAGCTCGTTTTACAGATATAACTTCTAACTCTCCTGTAAGAACTAATTTTACAGACGATCTTATATTTGATATTTCTGCCATAAAAGTATCTCCTTTTACAACAACTTCGTCAAAAGTATTTTTAGGAACAAGAGGCGGGAAACTCATAAAAGTAGAAAATGCAAATACTGCAACACCCACATATTCAGATATTTCATCTCCTTCTTTTTTAGGGAACATTTCTTCCGTTGAATTTGGTGCATCAGAAAATGAAATTATGGTTACTTTTTACAACTTTGGCGTAGAAAGTATTTGGTTTACAGCTGATGGTGGTGCAAATTGGAGCAATAAAGAAGGGAATTTTCCAGATATTACTGTAAGATGTATTTTAATGAATCCTTTAAATAACAATGAAGTTATTATTGGTACAGAATTAGGGGTTTGGAAAACCAGTAATTTTAAAGATGCTTCGCCAGTTTGGAATCAATCTTACAACGGAATGTCTGATGTGACAGTAACTTCGTTTAGTTTAAGAACTGTGGATCATACTATTTTAGCATCAACTTATGGACGAGGAATGTTTACAGGTAAATTTACAGGAAATCCGTTAACAATTTGGACTGGAACTATAGATGCCGATTGGACAAACGCAAGCAATTGGTCTAATGGAATTCCGACTCAAGGAATTGATGTAAAAATACCAAACACAACTATAAAACCTATTTTAAATACGGCAGTAACTATAGATAATCTATCCATAGAATCGAGTGTTATGCTAACATTAAATGAACAAGCAGCGCTAACAATTAAAGAAAATTTGACGAATAATGGATCTTTGATTATCAATTCTAATACAAATAATTCTGGAAGTTTAATTGTGGAAGGAAATTCATCAGGAACTATAACGTATAACAGATCTGTAACTGCAAACTGGCATTTAGTAAGTTCACCCGTAATTGGGCAAACTTATAATGATTTATGGATTTCAGAAAATTCAATTATCTCAAGCTCTAACAATGCAAATAGAAGAGGACTAGGATTTTACAATAATTCTGTTGGATGGCAATACTTTTTAGCAGGAGAATCATCAACTTTTAATCAAGGAGAAGGATTTACTATTTTAAGATCAGAAGCTGGTAATTTATCATTTACGGGAAGTGTAGCCACAACCAATAAAAATATTGATATTTCTGAAGGATCAAATAATGCGTATAATCTTTTAGGAAATATTTTCACTTCGTACATCCCTCTAAATATCGATGCAGATGCCAGTAGTAATTTTCTGTCAATAAATGCCAATTCTTTAAGTGAGAATACTCTTTGGCTTTGGAATGGTACTTCTTATGATGCAATAAATCATGCAACCTCATCGCAATTTATTGCGCCAGGTCAAGCATTTTTTGTGAGTTCAAAAACGGGTAATCATACCGTTAGTTTTACAACAGATATGCAACATCATCAAACAGCAAGTTTTTTGAAAACTAAGAATTCTAAATCTGAAATTAAGTTATCTGTTAGTTCTGGAAAAGAAAAGAAAAGTACAACTATTTTATATTTAGATGGATGTTCTTTGGGATTTGATAATGGTTATGATAGTTCTTTTTTTAATCCTAATTCTAGTGATTTTGATGTTTTTACAAAGCTTTTAGATGAGAAGGATACTAAAAAATTAGCCATTCAATCTTTACCAAAAGATTTTTCTTTAAGCATTCCGGTTGGTGTTATTTTACCTGCTAATGCTCAACTTGAATTTAGTATTTCAGTAAAAAATATAGCGAGTAATATTAAGGTTTTTTTAGAGGATAAAAAACTAGGTACATTTACCTTATTAGAAAGTGAAGAAAATTCTTATGCCTTTTCATCAAAAGAAAAAACTATTGATGCGAATAGATTTTACCTTCATACCATAAATGAAACCTTAGGTATTATTGATTTTAATTTTTCGAATATCAAAATTTACAATACTAAACAGAAAATTTATTTTTCTAATTTACCACAAGGCAAAAAAACGATACAATTATATACGCTAATTGGTAAAAAAATTATTAAAAAAGAAATCGAGACAAACCAAACAAGTATTTCTACAGAACAATTTGCAAAAGGAATTTATATTGTAGAAATTAAAACAGAAAAAGGAACCAAAAGCAAAAAAATAATTATTTAGTAAAACAGTTAAAATTAGTTTTCATTTAATGAAATACATGTATTTAGTATCATTTTTATGCTTTTCAACGATCATTTTTTCTCAAAAGAAAGTGATTAAAACGTTTGAAACTAGTTTACAAGAAATTGAAATATCAACAATTGGTTTAGATAATTTTGTGATTGAAAATTCAACTTCTAATTTTATTGAAATTACCTTGTTTGCAGAAAACCCGAATGAAAAACATATACTTTTTAATACAGAAAAGGATGTTATTCAAATAGAATTTATAATTGAAGCACTCAAATCCGAAGAAACTATTTTTAGAAAATTTATTACAGAAAGACTGCAAAGAGCATCCGCTATTATAAAAATCCCAAAAGGAAAAATAGTAACAATTTTTGGAGAAAATATTAATATTGAGTCTAAAAATTATCAAGGAAAAACAGCAATTTATATTGAGGAAGGTATTGTGAAACTCAACGAAGTTAAAGAAAACACGATCATAAAAATGTATGTAGGCAGCATTTATGCAGCGCTTAAAAACGTAAATATTGATGTAACCTCCAAGACAGGAAAAATAATGATTGACGACATTTTGTATGAAAAAACATATCAAAAAAAATCAGAAAAAAATCAGTTTAATTTTACAGTTTCTAGTCTAAAAGCTAATATTTTCTTAAGTACTCAATAAACGCAATAATATTCTTATTTTTGTGCGCACAAATTCGATAAAAATGTCCAAAAGGAACCTCGCAATTCTTACTATATTATTTACTATTATTTTAGATCAAGTTATAAAAATCTATATAAAAACAAACTTTTTTTTAGGCGAAGAAGTACTTGTTTTTGATTGGTTTAGAATCCATTTTGTAGAAAATAACGGAATGGCAATGGGTTTTGAATTTGGCGGAAAAGCAGGTAAGCTTTTCTTAACCGTTTTTAGATTGGTTGCAGTAACTGCAATAATGTATTGGTTGGTTGGTACTATAAAAACCAAAGTTCATAATGCAGTAATTATAGCAATTTCATTAATTTTTTCTGGTGCAGTTGGCAATATCATAGATTCTGTTTTTTACGGAGCAATTTTTGACGATTCTACCAACAAAGTGGCAACACTTTTTGCGGATGTACCTTACGGAACTCTTTTTCATGGTAAGGTTGTAGATATGTTTTATTTTCCAATATGGAGTGGCGATTTGCCAAGTTGGATTCCTTTTATTGGTGGAGATTCTTTTACATTCTTTCAATATATTTTTAATCCGGCAGATGCCTATATTAGCATTGGCGTTGCGTTGCTTTTTATTTTTAGCAAACAAGCTTTTCCTAAAGAAGAAAAAAAAGTTGTTGAATTTTCTGAAATAAATAACGAGTAAAAAAATAGTTGTTTCTGGCTCAATTTCTCTTTAGTGTTTTCAATAAAAGTTATTGATTTTAAGTAACTTGCTTACTTATTTAAATCTTCTGTAAAATGCGTTTTATAAAGTTTGTTTTCGTTTTTTTTATAGGTTTTTTTGTTGCCAAATTTTGGTATGATAAAAAAGAAGAAAGTCATCAAAAGGAAGAAATACAAGTAGTTTTAAACTCTATTAGCAACATGAGTAAGTTGGTGGTGTCTAAAGGAACTTTCTCTGAAATTTATAATTATTCTGATTCTGATAAATATTTTTTTGAAACTATTTCTTTTGATAAAAAAGCCATTGTAACTTTAAATGCAACTGTTGAGGTTGGCTACGATTTAACTAAATTAGAAATTGAAATAGATTCTTTAGGTAAGAAAATTTACATCAATAAAATACCTGATGAAGAAATTATGATTTCGCCAGATGTTAAATATTTCGACTTACAACAAAGTCAGTTTAATACGTTTACCAAAGAAGATTTAAATAAAATAAATCAAAAAAGTATTCAAAAAATTAAGCAAACTGTAAAATTAACCAATTTAAAATCAGCTGCTAAAACACGTTTTTTTGAAGAAATTTCTAAAATTTATCAATTATCGGCCATTTATGGTTGGCAAGTTGTAGACAACACAAACTCTGGTTTTTTAGAAAATATAGATGACTAATTAGGCCGATTTATAGGTGTAAAAATAGTATTTTTGAGCATGTCTGCATCCTTAGAACTTCAAATACAAACTTTACCAAACCAACCTGGTGTTTATCAATATTTTGATAAAGAAGATGTAATTATTTACATTGGTAAAGCCAAAAATTTAAAAAAAAGAGTTGCTTCTTATTTCAATAAAAACCATGAAAATGGTAAAACGCGTGTTCTTGTTAAAAAAATTGTTAACATAAAACACATTGTTGTAAACACAGAAACAGACGCGCTTTTATTAGAAAATAACTTAATTAAAAAGTACAAACCAAAGTATAATATTTTATTAAAAGACGATAAAAGTTATCCTTGGCTTTGTATTAAAAACGAGCGTTTTCCAAGACTTTTTATGACGCGACGGGTTATAAAAGATGGATCGGAATATTTTGGTCCATACACTTCTATGAAAACAGTACGAGTTTTGTTAGATTTGATAAAAGAATTGTATCCGTTACGGACTTGCACGTTCGATTTAAGCCAAAGAAACATTAACGAAGGCAAATATAAAGTTTGTTTAGAATATCATTTAAAAAACTGTAAAGGCGCTTGCGAAGGCTTAGAAACAGAAGCGAAGTACAATGAATCTATCAAAGAAATTAAAAACATTATTAAAGGAAATTTTAAAGAAAGTCTAGAGAAATTTCAAGAAATGATGTTCGATTTTGCTGAGAAAATGGAGTTTGAAGAGGCGCAAAAAATTAAAGAAAAACTTGATCTATTAGGCAATTATCAATCCAAATCTACGATTGTAAATCCTTCAATAAATAATGTAGATGTTTTTTCTATCATTTCTGATGAAACTCACGGATATGCAAATTTTTTAAAAATTTCTAACGGATCAATTATTCAATCGCACACCACAGAAATCAAGAAAAAATTAGACGAAACAGACAAAGAATTATTAGAGCTTTTTATTGTTGAAATTAGACAACGTTTTAACTCGCAATCACCAGAAATTTATGTGCCTTTTAAAGTTGATTTGGGTGAAGATTTAAAAGTAACGATCCCAATTTTGGGAGATAAAAAAAGGATTGTAGAATTATCAGAAAGAAATGCAAAATATTATAGGCAAGAGCAATTTAAACAAATTAAAATTGTAGATCCAGACAGACATGTAAAGAGAATTATGGCGCAAATGAAAAAAGATTTGCGACTTTCTGTTGAGCCAAGACATATTGAATGTTTTGATAATTCGAACATTCAAGGAACAAATCCGGTGGCAGCGTGTGTGGTTTTTAAAGACGGTAAACCAAGCAAAAAAGACTACAGACATTATAATATTAAAACAGTGGTTGGTCCAGATGATTTTGCATCGATGGAAGAGGTGGTTTATAGAAGATACAAACGATTGCTGGAAGAAGACGAACCTTTGCCACAACTAATTATTATTGATGGTGGAAAAGGACAATTATCGTCAGCTTTAAAAAGTTTAGATCTTTTAGGTTTGCGAGGAAAAATTGCCATTATCGGAATTGCAAAACGTTTAGAAGAAATTTACTATCCAGAGGATCCAATTCCTTTATATTTAGACAAAAAGTCTGAGACTTTAAAAATTACGCAGTATTTAAGAAATGAAGCACACAGATTTGGGATCACTTTTCATAGAAATAAACGTAGCAAAAGTGCTATCCAATCTGAGTTAGAACAAATTCCTGATGTTGGTGCACAAACTATTACAACTTTATTGCGTAAATTTAAATCGGCAAAGCGAGTAAAAGAAGCTTCATTAGAAGATTTAATTACCGAAATAGGAAATGCAAGAGCCATAAAAGTACACGAATTTTATCATCCCAAAAAAGAATGAAAAAACAATTAGTTACCTTTTTTCTGTTGATTTCAGTAGCTTTATTTAGTCAAGTAAAGCAACCCAAAATCGGTTTGGTTTTAAGCGGTGGTGGTGCAAAAGGTTTTGCTCATATAGGCGTTTTAAAAGAAATTGACAAAGCAGGAATACAACTAGATTATATTGGCGGTACAAGTATGGGCGCAATCGTTGGTGGTTTATATGCTGCCGGTTATTCTGCAGATCAAATAGAAACCATTGTAAAAGAAACCGATTTTTTATCACTCGTTAGAGATCAACTACCAAGAAGTTCAGAAACTTTTTTTGAAAAAGAATATGGCGAAAACACCATGATAACTTTACCTGTAAGAAAAGGGGTTATTGGTTTGCCAAAAGCAATTTCTAAAGGACAAAATGTATTAAACTTATTAATAGAACTATTTGATTCTTTGGATGGAAATCAAGATTTTAAAACATTATCTGTTCCGTTTTTTTGTGTTGCGACGGATGTAGAAACTGGCGGGCAAGTATTGTTAGAAAAAGGTTCTTTGCCTTTGGCTTTAAGAGCAAGTGGTTCGTTTCCAACATTGTTAAATCCTGTTGCTATTGGTGGTAAATTATTGGTTGATGGCGGAATTGCTAATAATTTTCCAATAAGCATCATGAAATCTAAAGGAATAGATATTGTTATTGGTTCGGATGTAGAAGGTAAATTATATAAGAAAGAAAAATTAAACTCTGCTGTTTCTATTATGAGTCAGATAATGAGTTATCAAATGTATAATAAAACAAAAAAGGAAAAAGAAAACATTGATGTGTATATACATCCAGATATTTCAGATTTTAGTGTTGTAGATTTTGATAAAAAGGATGAAATTTTAAAAATTGGCATTGATGAAGCGGCTAAGTTTACAAGTGTTTTTAAAGAACTAGCAGCAAAACAAAAAGTAAAAAGGAAAAGAGTTCCTTTAGTATTAAACAACGATAAGTTTTTAATATCTAGCATTGCTATTGATGGGGCAGAAAATTATACAAGAGCTTTTGTGCTTGGGAAATTAAAATTAAAAGAAGGAGATAGTGTAACGAGAAGAGAAATTACGAAAAAAATTTACTTACTATCTGCTACTAAAAATTATGAACGAATAGAATATAATTTAATAAAAAAGGTTAATAATACTTATTTATTAAGTTTTTATTTGAATGAAACAATAGAAAACGCTGCTTTAAAGCTAGGTGTTCATTACGATTTTTTGTATAAATCTAGCGTATTGGCAAATTATAGTCAAAAACATTTATTAGTTAATAATGATAAGTTTTCTGTTGACATGATTTTGGGCGATAATTTAAGGTATAATTTAAACTATTTTGTAGACAACGGGTTTTATATAAGTTATGGTTTTAGATCTCGATATAATCATTTTACATCAAGTACAAAGGTTAATCCTTTGGTTTCATCGTTTCCAAATGTAAATAATATCAATTTAAAATATACAGATAACACCAATCAATTTTTTGTGCAAACTACGTTTGATAGAAAATTTGCTTTAGGATTGGGTACAGAACACAAATACATAAAGGCTACAACAGCAACAATAACAACGAATGATGAAGTTACTATAATTGATAAAAGCCATTACTTTAACACTTTTGGATATTTGAAATTAGATACTTATGATAAAAAACATTTTCCAACAGAAGGTTATTTTGCAGATTTAAATTTTAAATGGTATATGAGATCTACAGATTATAATGAAGATTTTAAAAGTTTTGGACAAGCAAAAGGTACAATAGGGTTTGCAAAAACATTTTGGGATAAGTTTACTTTTCAGATGACGAATGAAGCGGGTTTTACTTTAGAAAATACACAGTCGCAGGTTTTTAATTTTTATTTAGGCGGCTATAATCAAAATTACATCAATACTTTTACTACTTTTTACGGCTATGATTTTGCAGAACTTACCGATAAAACCTTTACCAAGTCTGAGTTTAATTTTAGATACGCTTTAACAGATACGCATTATGCAATTTTTATTGCTAATTATGCCAGATTAGGAGATAATGTTTTTAGGGATATAGATTTGTTTAAAGATGTTAAATCTGGGTATGCTATAGGATATACTTATAATAGTATTATTGGACCATTAGAAATTAAATATAGTTGGTCTCCAGAGGCACATCAAAATTTCTTATTGTTTAATTTAGGGTTTTGGTTCTAACAAAAAAACCATGAATAAAATTCATGGTTTTTTTTATTTATATTAAAAAGTTGTCTTTACTTTTTGATTTGTTGATAGCTTAAATAAAACTCCTCATAAGTTTGTAATAATTGTATTAAAGCAGTTATTAAATCTTTTGTTTCTAATAGGATGCTAAAATATAAAGTAGTGTTTTTAGGACTCGTTTCATCAGTTCTAATTCTTGCCACTTGATTCTCAATAGATTCAGAAACATTGTCTAGAAGTTCGTTTTTCTCTTTAAGAAGACTACTAATATCGCCTAAGTTTCTCTTTCCAAAAATGGCAGCTTCTTTCGTTAAAAGCGTAGCTAATTTAATATCTATTTGTTTTAAGTCTTTAATTTGTCCTTTCTTAAGGTTTTTATGATTGTTATTTACGTGTTTAAAACTTGCTCTAGAAATATAACTAATAGATTGTGCTACATCTTGTAAATATCCTAAAACCATGATATAGAATCTACTAGCTTGCACAGAAGTATCGTCTAAAGATTTAATAAAATAGAAAACACCATCTTTTAAATTGTCTATTTCTATATTTAATTTTTCTACGTGTTTATCAGTTTTGCGTAATTTATTTAAATCATGTCTCGCTAAATCATCTACTACATTTGTATATAATTTATTTACACGACTAATTACTTCTGCAATATGATCTGCACTTTCTTCTATTACTCCATTAATGGTAATTAATTCTGCTCTTTCTAAATATTGTTGTTTTTTAACTTCTTTAGATTCTTTTCTTAGAGTTAAAGTATTTCTTAACATTAAAAGAGCAACTACGGCTAATAATATAGGAATCATAACCATGTCCCAACTAATTAAGTAAGCAACAATTGCGGCAGCAAAAAAGGCTACAATAGCTGTTAAAAACCAACCACCAATTACATTCATTACACCTGCAACTCTATACACCGCACTTTCACGTCCCCAAGCTCTATCTGCTAGAGATGTTCCCATAGCTACCATGAATGTTACATACGTAGTAGATAATGGCAATTTCATAGAAGTAGCTACAGAAATTAAGATACCTGCAACTATTAAATTTACAGATGCTCTAATTAAATCGAAAGCAGGTAATTCGTATTTTTTGTCTTTTGGTAATTTTATGACAGGTTTTTGAAACTTAGAATCTATATATGCTAAAGTAGGTTTAGGTATTACAT
Organism: Polaribacter sp.; assembly: GCA_030731625.1. Taxonomy (GTDB): domain Bacteria; phylum Bacteroidota; class Bacteroidia; order Flavobacteriales; family Flavobacteriaceae; genus Polaribacter. Next base: position 43,353 of record JANQTQ010000137.1, read on the forward strand.
AACTAAATACTGTATTAAGTGCCATTGCTGTTCTTACAACAATTCTTGACAAAGCATTTGGTTGAAATCTTTCATGACCATCTCCTTGACGAGATAAATCTATTCCTGTTTTTATTACATTTTGAGCTTTACTAGAAGTCCATAAAGTAACCACCATAACAGCACCAGCAATTAACAATAACCAAATATTTGAGGGTACTTTATTCGCTAAAATGCCCATAGAATATGAATCTGCTGCAATGCCAGAAGCAGCCCAAGCTTCATAAGAGTTCCAAGCAGCAATTGGCACACCAACAAAGTTTACCAAGTCGTTACCAGAAAAGGCCATCGCTAAAGAAAATGTACCAACGCCTATAATTAGTTTTAGAACATTTACCTTTAAGAATTGAATTAAAATTTGAGAAATGGTAGACCAAACAATAAAACTTACTGCAAGAATAACGTAAGTATTTCCTTCAATTAAATGCTTAACATCTCCGTAAAAATCAGTTCCTTTTAAGCCTTTAATAATTATAAAATAAGTAATTGCGGTAATAGCAAAACCTCCAAAAAGAGCATTTACATATATAGGCCTTTTCTCAAAATTGAAAGAATATATGAGTCTTGATACAAATTGTACCATTGCTCCCACAGAAAAAGCGACAACAACAGAGAGTAAAATTCCGTTAATAATTTCAACAGCTTTTTCATGGTTGATGTAGCTCCAGATATCAGAAATTGAATGAGCGTCGTTTGCAGCGATTTTAATTAAAGAAATACAAACTGCAGCTCCTAAAAGTTCAAATACAATAGATACCGTTGTAGATGTTGGCATTCCAAGAGAGTTAAAGATATCTAATAATAGAATATCGGTAATCATTACCGCCATAAAAATGATCATAATGTCTTGAAACATAAACATTTCAGGATTAAAAATACCTTTACGCGCTACTTCCATCATTCCACTAGATGTAACAGCCCCAAAAAAGACTCCTAAACTAGCAATAATCATGATTTTTTTAACAGGTATTGCTTTAGAGCCTATAGCTGAATTTAAGAAATTAACAGCGTCGTTACTAACTCCTACAACTAAGTCTACTATGGCTAAAACAGCCAAAGCAACAAGCATTAAAATATATGGATCTCCCATTTTTTTATATAATTTTTTAGTTGTGCAAAGTTACAAACACAAAAAATAGTGTATGTTATCTTTATGTTATGTTAATCTGCGTTAAAAGTGCAACTCTACTTCAATTTTGTAAAGAAATGTATTCATCTTAAATTCAGTTTCTATAGAACTTATTTTAGTTTTGAATTTTTAAACGATACCCAGATTTTTTAAAGTTAAAACTAGATGGATATTAATTTTCTGCAGCTTTATAAGTGCTATTTTGCTGTATTATTGCATTCGTTAAAGGTAGACGGAAAAAAAGCTGGCATGTAAGATTAAACAATTTTCAATTTGAATTGCATCATTGGTTGTTAAATTTGGTTGTAATTGTTTATTGTGTATTTCTGTTCAGAAAAACATTTTTATAAGCTAAAGTTACCTTACTTTTCGGTTTTCATGAATTTATCAGTATTCATTTTTATCATCACAAATTACTGAAGATAACCTTAAATTAACTTTATTTTGACGAAATAATCACCTTGTCTAAAAGTTTAAAATAATGTAAATACTTTATAAAACTATTCATTTATATGCATATTTAAGCTTCTAGGTTTAAAATAAAATGCAATCTAGAATTGAATTGTATGTGTATCCGAAATTAAAAAAATGTTAACCATTTAACGTTTCTTAACTTTAATTTAATGTTTCAATAATACAATGATAATTTACAAATAACATAAAGTTTACAAAACAGACAGACTTTTGCCGAAGTAATTAAACATAAAAAATGAAGAAATTTTTATTTATTATTTTATTAATCTTGAGTCAAGTTTTAAGCGCTCAACAAGGTACTTTAAAAGGAACATTAACAGATAAAGAAACAAATAATGAACCGTTACCATTTACAAACGTACTTATTAAAGGAACAACTATAGGAGCTACTACAGATTTTGACGGTAACTACTCTTTAAAAGTACCAGCAGGAAACCATATTGTAGTTTTTAGTTTTTTAGGATACAAAGAAATTCAAAAATCATTTAGCATCAAAGCTGGTGAGACTGTGGTAATTAACCAAATATTATCTGCAGAAGAAGGTGTTGCCTTAGATGATATTGTAATTACAGCAACTACAAGTAAAGAATCTGCAAATGCTTTAATTATTGAACAACGAAAAGCAGTAGCAATTAAAACAACAATTGGTGCTGAAGAACTGTCTTTAAAGGGAGTTTCTGATGCTGAAGGAGCTGTGGCAAAAACAGCGGGAGTTTCTAAAGGTTCTAAAAATGTTATTGTTAGAGGTTTAGGCGATCGCTATAATTCTACTACATTAAATGGTTTGCCGTTACCTTCGGAAGATCCAGAGTATAAAAATATCTCTTTAGATTTTTTTGATACAGGAATTATAAAAAATATTGAAGTTAATAAAGTTTTTACACCAGATTTAAGTGGTGATGTTGCTGGAGCAAATATTAATATTTCATCAAAAGAATTGGTTAAAAGAAGTATGCTAAATTTAAGTGCTTCTGTTGGTGCAAACTCACAAACAGTTTCTAAAGAATTTTTAACAATTGATGGAACAAATAAATTTGGAACACAACCTGTTGGAATTCCTGTAAATGATTTAACAACGTATAGTTTTAATAATTCATGGAAACCAGCAAGTCAAGATTTTCAATTAAATAATAGTGTTTCTTTTGCTGGAGGTAAAAAATTCGATATCAAAAATGACCAATTAAGCTTTTTTATAGTGGGTGGTTTTGATGGTAGTTATAATTATGTAGATGGTAATATTAAACAAACCACTAGTTCTGGTGATGTTTTTCAAGATCAAGATTTTACAAAATACGAATATACCGTTTCTCAAATTTTAATGGCTAACTTAAATTATAAGTTTGAAAATGGTCATAACATAGCGTATAATCATTTATTTATTCATAATAATAAACAATCTATTGGTGATTATTTTGGATCTAATAATCCTGAACAAGATGGAGATTTAGAGTTTCAAAGAAGACAACAAACAAATAATAATGAGTTGTATGTAAATCAGTTAATTGCAAATATTAAGCTTTCTGATAGATTTAACTTTGAAACAAAAGGGTCGTTAAATTTTATTAGAGGAAATGAGCCAGATAGAAGAACTAATAAATACCTTTTTAGAGACGATTACTTTAGTCCACAAACAAGTTCTGCAGGAGAAAATGAGCGATACTTTTCTAAATTAGAAGAAAATGATTATGCTGCAAATGGTAAATTTTCATATAATTTAAAAGATGATGAATCGATTAGCGTTATAGAATTTGGTGGAGATTACAGATACACAGAACGTTTGTTTTCTGCGACTATTTTTAACCATGATTTTTCTAATCGATTAGCGATCGATATCAATAATCCAGATGCAATTTTCAATCAAAACTCAATTGATACTAATATTTTTGAGTTAGAAACGG
>JANQTQ010000138.1 GCA_030731625.1 Polaribacter sp.
CCAACATATAAAACTGCAACTCCACCAGCTAATTTAGCTAAACGTTCTTGTAGTTTTTCTTTGTCGTAATCTGATGTTGTAGTTTCTATTTGTGCTTTAATTTGGCTAACTCTAGCTTTAATTGCAGTAGCATCTCCAGAACCATTTATAATTGTTGTGTTATCTTTATCAATTGTAACTGTTTCTGCAGTTCCTAATAAATCTAAAGTAGCATTTTCTAGAGAAAAACCTCTTTCTTCAGAAATAACCGTTCCACCAGTTAAAATAGCGATATCTTCTAACATTGCTTTTCTTCTGTCTCCAAAACCTGGCGCTTTTACAGCAGCAATTTTTAAGCCACCTCTTAATTTATTTACAACTAAAGTAGCTAACGCTTGTCCGTCAACATCTTCAGCAATAATTAATAAAGGACGACCAGATTGTGCAACAGGCTCTAAAATTGGAAGAATTTCATTTAAGTTAGAAATCTTTTTATCAAATAATAAAATATAAGGATTATCTAAATCTGCGATCATTTTATCCGCATCAGTAACAAAATATGGAGATAAATATCCTCTGTCGAATTGCATTCCTTCAACAACGTCCACATACGTTTCCATTCCTTTTGCTTCTTCAACAGTGATCACACCTTCTTTACCAACTTTGCTAAAAGCAGTTGCAATTAAATCGCCAATAACATCATCGTTATTTGCAGAAATAGCAGCAACTTGTTTTATTTTTTCTGATGAATTTCCAACTTGTTGTGCTTGTTTTTCTAAATCAGCAACGATTGCAGCAACTGCTTTGTCAATACCACGTTTCAAATCCATAGGATTTGCACCAGCGGCAACATTTTTTAATCCTTCTTTTACAATTGCTTGTGCAAGAACAGTAGCAGTTGTTGTTCCATCACCCGCTAAATCGTTGGTTTTAGAAGCAACTTCTTTAACCATTTGCGCTCCCATATTTTCTAAAGGATCTGCTAATTCTATTTCTTTTGCTACAGAAACACCATCTTTAGTAACTGTTGGTGCGCCAAAAGATTTAGAAATAATTACGTTTCTTCCTTTAGGTCCTAAAGTTACTTTTACTGCGTTTGCTAATGCATCAACTCCGCGTTTTAAGCCGTCTCTTGCATCAATATCAAATTTTATGTCTTTTGCCATTTTCTTTTATTGTTTATTCGTTTAATTGTTTAAAAGTGTAATTGTTACAACTGCTTACTGCAACTGTAAACTGCCTACTTTTAGATGATTGCAAGAATGTCAGATTCGCGCATCATTAAATAATCTTTACCTTCTAATTTTAAATCAGAACCACCGTATTTACTATATAAAACAGTATCACCAACTTTTACAGTTAAAGGCTCGTCTTTTTTTCCATTTCCAATAGCTACAACGGTTCCTTGTTGTGGTTTTTCTTTTGCATTGTCTGGTATAATTAATCCAGATGCTGTTCTCGTTTCTGCTGGAGCTGGTTCTACAAGAACTCTGTCTGCTAAAGGTTTAATGTTTAATCCCATTTTTTATATATTTTGATTGATTAAATTAAATATGATTTCTTATTAAATCGTCAGAAACTATGCCACTTGTTTTAAACTGACATTTTTTCGTTGATTGATTTTAAGGCTAAAATTTGAGCATAAAAAAATGCCAACGTGTCATTTTCGTTGGCATTTTTTAAGTTGTTTTCTAAATGATTACTTAACCGTATCTTTAGTTGTAGAAGATGTGTTATCTACAGGAGTTGAAGTAGATTCAATTCCGTCTAAAGTATTATCTAAATTAACATCATTTGATCCTTCTCTAGGAATTGCGAAATTTGATAATAAAATCAAAGCAAACATTGCAATACCAAGTGTCCAAGTTGTTCTGTCTAAGAAGTTATTTGTGTTTTGTACACCTCCTAAAGATTGTGCACCACCACCTCCAAAAGAAGAAGACAACCCTCCACCTTTAGGATTTTGAACCATTACAATTAATATTAAAGCAATCGCTACAATTAGAATTAGAATTAAAAATGCTGTATAATTCATTGTTTGTATTTTTGTAAAATTTGTACTCTTTTAATTTGGTCTGCAAAGAAACCACTTTTTTCTGGATATTTCAAACTTAAAATTCTATATGCTTGAATTGCGTTATCATATTTCTTCTGTTCTAGATATACTTTTGCTAAAGTCTCGGTCATTAAAGAAGAATCTTGCTTGTTTTGAGTAACTAAAACATTCACGTTTTTATCTTTTGATAAAGGCGCTATTTTTGGGTTGTTTTCTATAAACTTCTCAATAATACTCTGTTTTTTGGTAACTTCTGGCTCATCAATTTTTACCTCTTCTCTTTTAATTGGTTTTTTAGTAGATAGTTGTAACCACTGATTAAAAGAAAAATTTTCAGTTTCATTAAATAAAATAGGTTTGCCAATTTCTAATTCTTCTTCTGCTAATGCTATTGGTTCTAAAACTTCTTCTATTGGTGCTGTGTGCTTTTCTTTAACTTCTACTTTTTCTTCTTCTACTTTTTCTTCGACTTTTTGAATTGTAATTTCAGAAATATGTTCTTCTAGGATTGGAGCTGTAATTTCTTGTATAAATTCTTCTTTTTCAGGGATTTCATTAAAATCTTTTGAAGTGATAAAATCGAATAAAACCGTTCTGTCTGCTGTGTAGGCAGCTGTTATTTTTAATTCGTTGTTATATTTAAAACTATTTTGGGTTTTTAATGCTTTTAAATGCAATGCTCTTGCCGCTTGAAAATAAGGAAATTCATCAATTACAGATTTTAATTCAGCAGTATTTAGCTGCTCAATTAAATGTTTCTTTTCTATGAATTCTATGAAAGTATTTGATTCCAAATTTTTAATTTTCTTCTAACTTCTAATTACCATTTTGCAACAGAAGCATTAAATATATCTTGCGTAAGTCTCTCTACAATTTCGTCTAAAGCAGCTTCTAAAACACTACCTGTAAGTTGAGAATTTGCTCCATAATCAGAATAAAAAGAAAATGTTTTCTCAAAATCGTCTTTTGGTTCTAATTTATTTACAAAACGAACATTTACAGTAACTGTTAATCTATTCTGAGCAGCAGTCTGGCTAGAGGTTCCGCTCATTGGTGTCACTCTAAAATCAGTAATTTCTCCACTAAAATATAGATCACCATTAGAACCTGTAAGTGTTAAGTTGGTTTGACGCGTAAATAAATCGCGAAAATCATTTGTAAAACGTTGTGTTAGTGAAGGCTCTACTAAAGGCGCTTGATTTGGAAAAAAATCTATTTGAATTGTTTTTGCATCTCCAGTATTTCCCCCAGTAAACGAATAGGCGCCACAAGAAATTATCAGTAAAGTACTGATGCTAAATAATAGTATAAAAAGTGTTTTTTTCATATTTTTAAATGTTTTCGATACAATTTCGATGAAAAATCGAAATCACTCGAACTGACAATCTGTTTTGAATTTTTTAGAAATAAACTTTTAAACGATTACACAATTCACCTTTTTTTTACAAATCGTATTGTTTAATTTTTCGGTACAAAGTTCTTTCGGAAATTCCAAGTTCTTTGGCAGCTAATTTACGCTTATTACTGTTTTTTTCTAAAGATTTTTTAATCATTTCAACCTCTTTGTCTTGTAAAGATAAAGATTCATCTTCTTCAATGGTCTCAATAAAATCATAATCTTTTTCTTCGGGGGAGTTTTGAGGAATGTTTAAAACTTCAAAATTAGAAGTTTTAGCGTTTGTATTCCCATAAATTTTTTCAATTAATTGATGATTTTCCTCTTGCACTTCTTCAATATTTCCGCTTTTCATCAAATCTAAAGTCAATTTCTTTAAATCGTTGATGTCGTTACGCATATCAAATAAAATTTTGTACATAATATCGCGTTCCGTAGAAAAATCATTTTCTTTTTTGCCGCCAATGACTGCAGGGAAATTTGTACTATTATTTGGTAAATATTGCTGAAGTTTCTGAGCAGAAACAACTCTTTCTTCTTCAATTACAGAGATTTGTTCAGCTAAATTTTTTAACTGACGGATGTTTCCCGGAAAACGATATTTTAATAAAATACTTACTGCATTGTCATCTAATCGAATAGAAGGCATTCTGTATTTCTGAGCAAAATCCGAAGCAAATTTTCGAAACAATAAATGAATATCTTCATTACGATCTCTTAAAGCCGGTAAATGAATTTCAACGGTACTTAATCTGTAATATAAATCTTCTCTAAATTTTTCTTTTTCAATGGCAGATTGCATATGTACGTTCGTAGCAGCAACAATTCTAACATTTGTTTTTAATACTTTTGATGAACCTACTTTTATAAATTCGCCATTTTCTAAAACACGCAATAAACGTACTTGCGTTGTTAAAGGCAATTCACCAACTTCATCTAAAAAAATAGTTCCACCATCAGCAACTTCAAAATACCCTTTTCTGTCTTGAGTTGCACCTGTAAAAGAACCTTTTTCATGACCAAAAAGCTCACTGTCAATAGTGCCTTCTGGAATTGCGCCACAGTTTACAGCAATATATTTTGCATGTTTTCTGTGCGATAAAGAGTGAATTATTTTGGGGATATTTTCTTTTCCAACGCCACTTTCTCCAGTAACCAAAACAGAAATATCTGTAGGTGCAACTCTTACAGCTTTTTCAATGGCTCTATCGAGATGCAAATCGTTTCCGATAATGCCAAAACGTTGTTTTATTGCTTGTATATTTTCCATATTCCTTTTTGAATCAAGATTTTTTGAGGCATGAATCAAGAAATCCTGTTTCTTGTATCTTTTTCTATCTAATTATTATCAGAATACCCTAACACAGTTCCTTTTAAGGTTGCCGAGGTACAATCTTCTACTTTTAAAAGCACAAAATCGCCTAACTTATAATCGCCTTTCGGAAAAACTGCAACTGTATTTTGTGTATTTCTACCTTTCCATTCATTCGGATTTTTCTTAGAAGTACCTTCAATTAAAAATTCTTCAATTTTCCCTAAATGTTGTTGCGTTCTGTATAAAGCGTGTTCTTGTTGTAAATCTATAATTTCTTGTAATCTTCGTTTTTTAACTTCAAATGGTACATCATCAACCATTTTTTTAGCTGCTAAAGTTCCTGGTCTTTCAGAATAGGTAAACATAAATCCGAAGTCATATTTAACATAATCCATTAAAGCCAATGTATCTTTATGATCTTCTTCTGTTTCGCCGCAAAAACCAACAATCATATCTTGGGATAAAGACATTTCTGGAACGATTTTAAAAATATTGTCAATCAGTTCAATATATTCTTCACGAGTATGTTGTCTGTTCATAGCTTTTAGCATGTTATTACTTCCACTTTGAACCGGTAAATGCAAATATTTACAAATATTTTTATGTTTAGCCATTGTATAAATTACATCTAAACTAATGTCCTGCGGATTAGAAGTTGCAAAACGAAAACGTGTTTTTGGAAATTGAGTAGCACACATATCTAACAATTGTGCAAAATTTACAGCAGTTGCTTGTGCCATTTCTGATGCTTTGCTAAAATCTTTTTTCAATCCGCCACCAAACCATAAAAAACTATCTACATTTTGTCCTAAAAGGGTAATTTCTTTAAAGTTTTGATCAACCATAGATTGAATTTCCTCTAAAATACTCTTCGGGTCTCTACTTCTTTCGCGACCTCTTGTAAAAGGAACCACACAAAAAGTACACATATTATCGCAACCTCTTGTAATGGAAACAAAAGCGGTAACTCCGTTAGAATTTAAACGCACAGGAGAAACATCACCATAGGTTTCTTCTTTAGATAAAATTACGTTTACAGCATCTCTACCAGCTTCAATTTCTTCTAATAAATTTGGTAAATCTCTGTAAGCATCGGGTCCAACAACTAAATCAACAATTTTTTCTTCCTCTAAAAATTTTTCTTTTAAACGTTCGGCCATGCATCCCAAAACGCCCACTTTCATTTTTTTATTGATTTGTTTTACAGCATTATATTTCTGTAATCTTTTACGAACCGTAGTTTCGGCTTTTTCTCTTATAGAACAAGTGTTTACTAACACTAAATCTGCCTCTTCAAGAATTTGTGTAGTGTTGTAACCTTGCTCTGCTAAAATAGACGCAACAATTTCACTATCATTCATATTCATTTGACAGCCATAGCTTTCAATAAATAATTTCTTGCCATTTTCTACTTTATGTTCAGTTACAAGTGCTTTGCCTTGTAATTTTTCGTCGATAATTTTTTCTACGTATTCCATGAATCCATTTAACATTTGAAAGAGTGCAAAGATACAACCAAAAATTATTTATTATGACAGATTGGCAGAAAATTAACGAAAGTTAATATGGTTTTCTAAAAAGGTAATTTAGGCTTTTGTTGTTGCCATAAATTATAATAGTATCCTTTAGAATTATATAATTGGTTGTGGTTTCTTTGTTATAAAACAGAACAGGCTAACTTGCAATGTGTACTATTTTGCAATAATTAATATTGAAATTGAAAGTCCAATACGAAGAACAAAGTCATTATCTAAAGAAGCATATTCTGGTAAAAAGCCATCTGTTTTGTGAAAAACTTCATAAAATAACCCAATTCCTTTTATAAACCAGTATTATTTTGAATTTCATAGTTTTAATTAAGTGTATTTTTTTTGAAAATTAGATGATACTAATTAAAAACGATATTCCATTTTTAAAAGTATAAATCGTGGTAATAATCTGTATTCTGTTGTAGAGTTACCAATATCGCTAATAGAAAAGTTTCTAAATTTTTCAGTATTTAAAAGGTTTTTGCCAGTAATACCTAGTGTTAATTTATTTTTTATCAATTTATAGCTAGTATCGAAGTCTAAGAAATGGTAAACATTATCAGTTGCTAAATTTGCAAAATAGTAACTTTCTGATTGTAATTGAACATCAAACGTATCCGTAAAAATAAATGAAAAATCTAAAAAACTAATAGTGTCCGTAAATTTGTTTTTAATGGTTGTTGTAATTTCTGTAGCATTCCATTTTGTGCCTAAATGGTAATTAAAAAAACCACTAAAACCAGAGCGTAACTCAAAACCATACGAATAATTGTTGGCAGTAATTTGTCTTAAATCAGAGTTGTTTACAATATTTTTGAACTGACTTTTTGTATAACCAACATCTAATTTCAAGTTTGATAAAATAAATTTAAAATAATAATCAAGTTTAGAATTGATGCTTAAAAATTCTCGATCTTTAATTACTATTTTTTCTGATTGAGTATAATTTTGATTTAATGTTGAATTACTCGAAAAGAAATCATTGTTTTTGCCATACATCACAAAAGTATTCGCAAAAAACCGGTCGCTCCAATTACCTAATTGATAATTAAAAAATAAACTAGAAGCCTCTAACTGATTAAAATTACCTGTACTTTTAGAAAAGGAACGAAACCCAGTAAGCACAAAATCATTAAAAACATCTAAAACTTCTGCATTTGTAGTGTTGTATGAATATGAAGTTGCAAACTTGTTGGTTTTGTTTAAATCCCAATTGAAACCAATACTTGGATTGATAAAAAAAGGATGTTGTTTTTGAGAATTTTCATGGTTTTTTAAAAAATTAAAAAGTTGATGTGCTTCTATGTTTCCGGTAATTTTTAAGTCATTAATTTTAAAAAGATACTTACTTTTAAAGTAAATATTATTAACCTGATAGTTTGTTTGATTCTGATAATCATTTGGATGCTCTAAAACGTCATTACCTTTTAAAAGAGAAAAAGTGGTTTGTAGTTTATCATTTCTTAACTCATTACCTATTTGTAATTCTAATAAATTATCATTTTGTTTGCGGTCTAATAAATGTGCATTTATACCTACAAATTGCATTTCATTTTTACTAAGTTGTTTTACATTATTAGCGTTATTATTTAAGAATAAATCTTGATAAAAAAAAGGGTTTAAGTGATAGTTTTGAGGTGTTTTATCTTCAATATAGCGTCCTGTGAGTAAAAAAACTTTTTTATCGGTATATTTATTGGTGTAGCTTATTTTTTGGTCAAAGAGTGTGTTTTGTTGCTGTAAATTTTCAACAGTAGCATCGCCATTAAAAATTAAATGAGCTATATCATTAAAATTACCATTGTTATATTTTGTAGTAGCTTCTAGTGTTTTGGTATCAGAAAAAGTATATATAAAATCTAATTTAGCAAAAGCTATTTGTTTTTTGTTTTTAAGCTGATAGTTTTCTGTATTGGTAAATTTAGTGTCATTTACAGCTACAACATTTATACTATTTCTATAAAAATCTGTTTCATCCCAATTAAAAAACCCAAGTGTTTTTATTTTAAATTTCTCTGTAGGATTAAAGATTGCATTTAAAGATGCTAATTCTGTATTATTAAAATTCGTACGATTGCTTTTAAAATTAGGAACGTAAGAAGATAAATTTAATAAACTATATACTTGTTGGTCATCACCAATACTTGCTGGTTCATCAAACCTAATTGGTTTTATTAAATGATTAATATCTCCTGTAGCATCATAACCAACACTGTTAAAGTTTGATAAAAGTATATATTTATTCTTCTTACCAAAGTTCATAGCATAGCTTTTTAAATGATATTTATTTGTAGATAAAACATCATAACTTAAAGATGCATTGCCAAACCATTGTCTTTTAGCATCATCTTTTAATACTAAGTTTAAAGCAACTTTATCACTTTCTTCAATGCCTTTTAGCAATCTGTTGGTAGAATATTTTTGTAAGATTTGTATTTTTTTTAATTGATCTGGCGGCATGTTTTTAGACAATATTTTGTAGCCTTTTTCAAAAAAGTCATCTCCATCAACCATTAGTTTTTCAATTTCTTGATTACCAATTTTAATGGTTCCTTGGCTGTCAATGCTCACGCCAGGTATTTTTTTTAATAAATCTTCTACAGTTGCATCATTTGAAGTTAAAAATTTATTTACGTTAATTTCTACAGTATCTTTTTTAACTTTTATTGTTTTTTCTGACTGAACAATAATTTCATCTAGTTCAAAAGATTGTTCTTTTAATGTTACATTTTTTATAATTTCTTTACATTCTTTTTCTAAATGGATTAAAAAGCGTTCCGTTTTAAAACCTAAAGCAGAAAATTCAAGAAATAATTTTTCATGATGATGAATGTCAAAAAAATACGAACCTTCTTTATTAGAAAAAGTGTAATCAAGTATGTTTAAACTGTCTTTTTTTACCAACACATTTACGCCTAGCAAAGAGGTGTTTTTGGTATCTTTTATAGTTCCTTTAATTGTTATTTGACCAAAAATGTTTACTGAAATGAAAACAAGTAAAATGGGTGAAAAGATTTTTTTTAAATTATATTTCTTTAAGAGCATTTAGCAATTCTAAGTACGTATGGTTAATTAAATTAATTTTGATAAAATTTGAATAGAATATTATTTAATGATATTAAAACTTTTCTATTTCTTCTCTACAATCATCACAGTTTTCATCATAAATTAAAGGATTAGAGCCTTTTGGAAGTTTGCTTGAAATTTTTGCAAAATCAGCTTTTATGATGTCTGTTTTTTTTACTAAATAGTCTTGTATTGTAAGTGCATTTTTTAATTTTGTTTTATCAAAAGAGAGTTCGCAGTTACTGGTTGAATTTATTTTTACTCTAGATGCCACAATATGAAACACTTTATCTTCATCGTAAATTTCAAGAATAAGGCCTGGTAAACCTTGAAATTTCCATGGACCATAAGATACAGGTATCAATTTTGTAAACCATGCAGTGTAAACTCTGCCTCTAAACGTTATAATTCCTTTCTCACATTCAAAATCGCCTATCTTTTTTGTCTCATTCTTTAGTTTCCATTTCCATTTAAAAGGATCTTCTTTGGCAACCAATTCTTGATCAGATTTAATTTCTCTAAAATAAAGTTCTTCTCTATTGTTAAAATAAAATTCTGGGGTTGTGTTATTTCTGGCGATATCAATATTTAGTTGTGCACCTTCGTCAGTAGTAGATGTGGTGGTGTTTTTATTCGTTTTTACAATGTCAACTTCTGTATACAACGAAAAATTTTGATTAAAATTTAATACAAATTTTCTAGAAAAATCTCTAGAAAAATGTGTTGTCTGTGTAAAACTAACTTCACCACAAATTTGATTATTGCTATTTTGAGTATGAATAGTATGACTGATACTAAATGTTACAAAGAAAGCTATTATTTTATACATAGTTTATTGTTTTAAAAAAAAGGCATCCATTTATTTTTTTAATAATAAATGGATGCTATAATTTACCTGAACTTATTTTTTTATTCTGTTTTTACGGTTAATTTTCCATTAGAATCCTTATTACATTCTCCATAAGTCCATTCTGAACAACCTGTTTTTACGCCATTTTCATATATACAAGTTCTCCATCTACATGGAACATCATTAGATGCTGTAGTTTCAGTATCTAGTAATTCAATTTGAATATTATTTGGCTCAATAATGTCGTTAACTTCGTTTAAAGTTGTAAAATTCATTAATCCAAAGCCTAATGCAAAAACAAAAAATAATTTTTTCATAATAATTAAAATTTATTTGCTTCTTTAAAGGTCTTGAGCGGTTAATTTTCGACCTTTTAATTATCATTTTAAAATGTAATAAAAAGATAATTGTATTAAATAAAATAGTAATGATTTCTTTTAAGTCACTCATAGCTTTATGACCACCATTGCAATGATGTTGTAAACTTACTGTAATAACAAATACCTGTCAATATCTAAAAACTTATAAATTATAAGATTTTGAGTACCCCATTTCTGGGGTATCAAATACCCCAGAAATGGGGGTTGTGTGGTTTAAATACAATGTGTAAATTTGTGTCAATTGCTACTTCCCCCGATAATAATAATAATAATAATGGAAGAATTAATTGCTATCAGAAAAAGAATTAAAACAATAAGATTAAAAAAAGAATATTCGCAATACTACATGAGTTGTAGATTACATACGAGTCAAGTAGTGTATCATAATTTAGAAAACGGAAAAAGTAATTTAAAAGTAGAAACGATATTAAGATTGGCAACAATTTTAGAAGTTGATGTTTCAGATTTCTTTGAAGATAAAAAAGTTGAAATGAATTCTTAAAAATTAAGAACTGTTAAAAAAAGAAAATTCGAATTGAGTATAGCTTTTACTCAATTCGAATTTTTTTTTCATGGTTTTGTGAAATTCATTAAATAGATACTTTCTGATGAAAAAGGAATTTTTCCTTTGACTTTTAGTCTTTTAGCACTGTAAAAACATGCTTAATTTTAGTTTTTTAAGGTAGTAAATACCGATAAAGAGTAGAATATTTTAGCAAGTTTTATCAGTATTAAAAAAAACTACATACTTTTGTAGTTCAAAAACATGCAGTTTATAGTATGTTTTTTCGACAAAACAGAAATAAATGGCAAAGAATTTAGTAATAGTAGAGTCACCAGCAAAAGCAAAAACTATTGAAAAGTTTCTTGGAAAAGATTTTCAAGTAGAATCAAGTTTTGGGCATATTGCAGATTTACCATCCAAAGAATTAGGTATTGATGTTGATGGAGATTTTAGTCCAAAATATATAGTTTCTGATGATAAGAAAGCAGTTGTTAAAAAACTAAAGGCTTTAGCAAAGAAAGCAGAAACTGTTTGGTTAGCAAGTGATGAGGATCGAGAGGGTGAAGCTATTGCTTGGCATTTAAAAGAGCAATTAAAACTAAAATCAGAAAACACAAAACGTATTGTTTTTCACGAAATTACAAAAAAAGCCATTTTAAAAGCTGTCGAAAATCCTAGAGATATAGACTATAATATGGTAAATGCGCAACAAGCTAGAAGAGTTTTAGATAGAATTGTTGGGTATGAATTATCGCCCGTTTTATGGCGTAAAGTTAAAGGAGGTTTGTCTGCCGGAAGAGTACAATCTGTTGCGGTTCGTTTAATTGTAGAACGAGAAAGAAGTATCCAAGATTTTAATGCAGAAACGCATTATAAGGTTGTTGCAGAATTTTCTAATAATGAAGGAGTAACTTTTAAAGCGGGAATTCCTAAAAATTTCGAAACTAAAAAAGGCGCAGAAAGTTTCTTAAAATCATGTGCAAATGCCAATTTTTCTATTGCAGATTTAACTAAAAAACCCGCAAAGAAATCACCAGCAGCACCTTTTACAACATCAACCTTACAACAAGAAGCATCCAGAAAATTAGGTTTTCCGGTTGCAAAAACCATGCAAGTTGCACAACGTTTGTATGAAGCCGGTTTAATTACGTATATGAGAACAGATAGTTTAAATTTATCTGTGGATGCTAGAAATGAAGCTGCCGAAGAAATCACAAATTATTACGGTAAAGAATATAGCTTTCAACGTGTTTTTAAAACGAAATCAAAAGGTGCTCAAGAAGCCCATGAAGCAATTCGTCCTACAAACATGAAAATGCATGCTGTAGATACAGAATATGACCAAAATAGATTGTACGATTTAATTTGGAAAAGAACTTTGGCTTCGCAAATGAGTGATGCGCTATTGGAAAGAACCAATGTAAAAATCGAGAATTCTGAAAACACTAAGATTTTTACTGCGAATGGAGAAATGATACAATTTGATGGGTTCTTAAAAGTATATTTAGAAGGAACTGATAACGAAGATGAAGAGCAAGCAGGAATGTTGCCAAATTTAAAAGTAAATGAAAGTTTAGACTATACTTTTATGAATGCTACACAGCGTTTTACGAGTCCGCCTTACAGATTTACAGAAGCATCTTTGGTAAAACAATTAGAAGAATTAGGTATTGGTCGTCCATCAACATACGCGCCAACAATTTCTACCGTTCAACGAAGAGGTTATGTAGAAAAAGGGATCAATGAAGGGGTAGAAAGAGATTATGTGCAGATGATTTTGGCTAACGGAAATGTTACTAGTCAGACGCTAACAGAAAAAACAGGTTCTGATAAAAATAAATTAATACCTACAGATATTGGTAATATTGTAAATGATTTTTTAGTTGCAAATTTTTCTAATGTTTTAGACTTTGGTTTTACAGCTAGAGTAGAAAGTTCTTTTGATGATATTTCTGATGGAACCGAAGATTGGATAGAAATGATTAAAGTTTTCTATAAAAAATTCCATGATAATGTAGAGCACGTTAAAGAAAATGCAGACCGAGAAAGTGGCGAACGTATTTTAGGAAAACATCCAGAATCTGGAAAAACAGTTTTAGTGCGACTAGGTAAATTTGGACCGATTGCACAAATTGGCGCTCCAGAAGATGAAGAAAAAGTGTTTGCTAGTTTAAATAACGATCAAAATTTAGGAACAATTACTATGGAAGAGGCCTTAGAATTGTTCTTATTACCAAAAACTTTAGGAGCTTATGAAGGCGAAGAGGTAATTGTTTCTAATGGGCGTTTTGGACCTTATATTCGATTTGGTACGATGTTCGTTTCTTTGGATAGAGGAGAGAACCCAATGGAAGTTGATATGCCAAGAGCTAAAGAGTTAATTGTTGCCAAACAAGAAGCCGATGCGCCAATTTATCATTACGAAGATTTACCTGTACAAAAAGGAGTTGGCCGTTTTGGACCTTTTATAAAATGGAATAATATTTTTATAAACGTGAGTAAAAAATACGATTTTGATAATCTTACGGATGAAAATATTATCGAGATAATTGAGGTTAAAAAACAAAAAGAGATCGATAAAGTTATCCATAATTGGGAAGATGAAGGCATTCGTGTAGAAAAAGCACGTTGGGGAAGGTTTAATGTTTTAAAAGGAAAAATTAAAATTGAGTTGCCAAAAACAACAGAAATTGAAAAACTTTCTAAAGAAGAGGCCGTTGCAATGATTGAGGCTAAAACACCAAAGAAAAAAGTTGCAAAAAAGAAAGCGCCAGCAAAAAAGAAAGTTGTGGCTAAAAAAAATGTAAAAAAGAAATAAAGAAATTGGTACCTTTCCATGCTTAAAAAAAATTGATGAATAAAGAGTTTTTAACCCCAGTTGAAGAGGTTGTTTTAGAACATTTGACGTTGCAATCGCCATTATGCCTGGGAAATAAAATGAAAGTTTATTCTGATGAAGATGCTTTTCCTGATTTAGAAAATGTGAAAATTGCCATTTTTGGAGTTCAAGAAGATCGAAATTCTGAAGATAATTTTGGATGTGGAGAAAATTTGTTTTTTATCCGAAAGAAATTATACGAATTATTTCCTGGAAATTGGAAAACAGAAATAGCCGATTTAGGAAATGTTCTAAAAGGAAATTCTGTAACAGATACGTATTTTGCAGTTTCAAAAATAATAACAGACTTATTAAAGCAAAACATCATTCCTGTTATTATTGGTGGTGGTCAGGATATTACCTATGTAAATTACAGAGCATACGATTCATTAGAGCAAACGGTAAATGTTACAACCGTAGATAGTAGATTTGATTTAGGTGATTTAGATTCTGAATTAACATCACAATCGTATTTAAGTAAAATAATTATGCAAGAACCAAACAACTTGTTTAATTATAGTAACGTTGGTTATCAAACGTATTTTAACTCTCAAGAAGAAATTCAGCTGTTAGATAATTTATTTTTTGATACGTATCGATTAGGGAAAGCAAAAGAATTAGAAAATATTGAGCCTGCTTTTAGAAATGCAGATATTGTTTCTATAGATATGGGTGCAGTTAGGCAAAGTGAAGCTCCGGCTAATAATAATGCCTCGCCAAACGGATTTTATGGCGAAGAAATTTGCGCAATTGCAAGATATGCAGGTATTAGTGATAAAGTTTCTTCATTTGGTATTTATGAGTACAATTCGCAATATGATAACAATCATCAAACGGCAAATTTAATTGCACAAATGATTTGGTATTTTATTGAAGGAGTGAATTTTAGAGTAAAAGATTATCCGTTTTCAGGGAAAGAAAACTATCAGAAATTTACCGTTATTTTAGAAGATGACGACCCAATAATATTCTATAAAAGTCATAAAACAGGTCGTTGGTGGATTGAGATAAAAATTTTATCAGATAATAAATACAAAAGACATGCGTTAATACCATGTACACACCAAGATTACAAAGAAGCTACAAAGCAAATTATACCAGAAAGATGGTATAAAGCAATGAGCAAAATGTTGTAATTTAAAAATATAATAAAAAACAATACGTTAAATTACGGTTTCAACATTGTATTTTAGCAAAAAAAATAATAGGTTTACGAACTTTTAGTAAAGACAAAAATAAAATATGAAGAAAGCAGCAATATTTGCACTTTTAATAACCGTTTTTTACAGTTGTGGTTCTAACGATAGGGGAGAATTAGTGGGGGTAAAATCTAACAAAAAATGGTTTTCTGAAAAACCTTATGGAATGGCTTTGATTCCTGGAGGTTCTTTTACAATGGGTAAACAAGATGAAGATATTATTGGTACTCTAAACACACCAACCAAAACGGTTACTGTTAGTCCGTATTTTATGGACGAAACAGAAATTACAAATAAAGAATACAAAGAATTTGTGTTTTGGGTTAGGGATTCTGTTGTAAGAACAAAATTAGCATACCAAGCAGAATTTGCGGCTTTAGGAGCTACTCCTGGTGCAAATGGCCAATTGCCATCTGGAGGAATTCAGAACTATAAGTTTAAAGATACATTAGAAAACTCAACACCATATCAAAAATATATGTACGAGAACTATTATAGTTTTGATACAATTCAGGCTTTAGATTGGTCTGAAGATATTATTTGGAAAAAAGAAGATTTTCCAGATGTTGATTACGTAGAGGTAATGGATACTTTATTTATTAGTAGAGATGAAGCCATTGATGGTGTAAGAACTTTTAATACAAAGTTTTTAAAATATAAATACAATTGGTTCGATAGAGATAAAGCTGCAAGAAAAGGTGGTAGTAGAAAAGATTTTGTGCAAACAGAAGTGTTAAACATTTATCCTGACACAACGGTTTGGGTAAAAGATTTTAATTATTCTTATAACGATCCAATGCATCAAGATTATTTTCATCATCAATCTTATGGAGATTATCCTGTTGTTGGTGTTACTTGGGGACAAGCAAATGCTTTTTGTAATTGGAGAACTAAAAAGAAAAACGATTATTTAAAAGGTAAAAAGAATGCTAGTCTAGTTCCAGATTTTAGATTACCAACAGAAGCTGAATGGGAATATGCAGCTAGAGGTGGATTAGATTTTGCAACCTATCCTTGGGGAACAGGAAGTACAACTAGCGATAGAGGTTGTTTCTTAGCAAACTTTAAACCTGTAAGGGGTAATTATGCTGTTGATGGCGCGTTATATACAATGGAAGCAAAATCATTTAATGCAAATGATTATGGTTTATACAATATGGCAGGAAATGTTTCTGAATGGACAAACACAGCTTACAACTTATCTTCATACTACATGGCTTCAACAATGAACCCTAATGTAGAGGACAGAAAAAACAAAAGAAAAATTATTAGAGGTGGTTCTTGGAAAGATGTAGCATATTATTTAGAAGTTGCTTCTAGAGATTATGAATATGCAGATACAGCAAGAAGTTACATTGGTTTTAGAACCGTACAAAATTACATAGGCACAACAAATAAATAAATTAAAGAAAAAATAAAAAAAAATTATTATGGCACAATCAAGATCATACAAAAAAACAATGAATTTCTTCTACGGAATGGGAGCAGCAGTAGTAATTGTTGGAGCATTGTTTAAAATTCAACATATTACAATTGGTCCACTTACTGGTGGGTTAATGTTAACTGTTGGGTTGTTAGTAGAAGCATTTATTTTTGCTATTTCTGCTTTTGACACACCAGAGGATGATTTTGATTGGACAAAAGTTTATCCAGAATTAAGCGAAGATAGTTTTTTACCAGAAGCAAAGGTTGGTAATGAAAGTACAGAAGGTATGTTGTCTCAAAAATTAGACGCTTTATTACAAGAGGCTAAAATAGACGCTAATTTAATGGCTAGTTTAGGTGCTAGTATGAAAAATTTTC
>JANQTQ010000139.1:0-13473 GCA_030731625.1 Polaribacter sp.
ATTCTTCTAAATAATACGAATTATTGTTGTTTAATTTTATCAATTCTAACTGACAAGAAATACTTAATTCTTTGTCTTTTTCAAAAACAGAAGTTAATTCATCAAACTTTAAAAGGTCTTTTTTAGAACCAATTGTTCTTAATTTAAAATATAAATATTGCTGACCAATTTTAGAAGAAGTTCTATCAATAAATTTAAAAACAGCATCAATATCAAAATCTAAATTACTTTTTTCTGATAAAATATGATATGCTTTTTCTTTATGAGAATTGTTGTTGAAGTATTTACTAATAACAAAGAAATTGAAATGTTCTTTTTTAGTTTTTAATCCCCAGTTTTCAGTTAACTGTTTTTTAAGTTTTTTTAAGGCGTTCTTTTTTAGATAATTATTGATTAAAAAGATAAGTATTAGAATAAATAGAACTCCTAAAATATAATTCATAATTTCAATTTTAAAAAGAATAAGAAGCTATTTATTAGTAGACAAAATTTAAAAAAGTTACATATCTAATTCAAAACTTTTGCGTAGTTTTTCTAATAAAGGATTCTTTTCTTTTAGTTTATTAAATTTTTCTAACGGAGTATATGCAAATTTTTTCTCAACAGTTTCATTAAGTTTTACTTGAATTGAAATTCCGTAATTATTGGTTTTTTCGCGTAAAAAATTTAATAAATTGGGTCTTCCTTTTTTAAACTGATCTTGCATCAATTTATTAGGAACTGCAAATGAAATTTTAAAGTTTTCTTTTAGTTTTGGGATATCAGTAGCAACAATAGAGGCCATACTATTTTCACCTTTTTGTTGAAGCAAAGTAACATAGGCAGTCCAATATTGTTGCAATTCTTTTTCTGTAAAAATATCTTTTGGATGATTGTCAAAGGTTTCTTCAACATCAAACTTTTTTTCTTCTTTTTTCTGATGAACACTTTTTAAAGAAAGAGAAGAAGTACGTTTACCAACAGAACTTAGAAAACCTTTTTTAACCTCTGTTTTTGGTTCTTCAACTTTTTGAGGTTGAACAGTTGGCGTTTTCTGAATTGGTTTAGCAATCTCTTTTACTGCTGGTGAAAGTGCTTGAAAAAATGTTGCAGGAATTATGTAGTTAGCTGGTTTTTTTTTTTCTCCATCAAAAGTGATAGAGGCAATTTGCATTAAAGTTAATTCAACAAGCAGTCGTTGATTTTTACTAGCTCTGTAGTTTAAATCGCAATCATTTGCTTTGTTAATGGCCTCTAATAAAAAAGGAATACTAGCTTTTATTGCTTGCTCTAAATATTTCTTTTTTGCGCTATCACCAACTTCTAGTAATTCTATAGTTACTTTATCTTTTGCAACTAATAAATCTCTAAAATGACTAGCCAAACCGTTTATAAAATGATGGCCTTCAAAACCTTTACCTAAAATGGTATTGAAAGCATTTAATACTTCAGGAATTTTGTTTGTTAACAATAAATCCGTCATATTAAAATAAGAGTCGTAGTCTAAAACATTTAAGTTTTCTGTAACTGCTTCATGCGTTAAATTCTTACCAGAAAAACTTACAACTCTATCAAAAATAGATAAAGCATCGCGCATTGCGCCATCTGCTTTTTGAGCAATAATGTGCAAAGCATCATCTTCTGCGGTAATATTTTCTTTTTCGCAAATGGTTTTTAGATAATTTTTAGCATCTAAAACTCCAATTCTTTTAAAATCAAAAATTTGACAACGCGATAAAATAGTAGGAATAATTTTATGCTTTTCTGTAGTTGCTAAAATAAAAATAGCATGTGCAGGCGGCTCTTCTAAAGTCTTTAAAAATGCGTTAAAGGCTGATTGAGAAAGCATGTGAACCTCATCGATAATATATACTTTATATTTTCCCGTTTGTGGCGGTATACGAACTTGGTCGGTTAAACTTCTAATATCATCCACAGAATTGTTAGAAGCAGCATCCAATTCAAAAACATTAAAAGCAAAATCTTCATCTTCAGAGAATTCTGCTTCTTGCTGATTTATTTTTTTAGCTAAGATTCTGGCACACGATGTTTTACCAACACCTCTAGGACCCGTAAAAAGTAAAGCTTGTGCTAAATGATTATTTTTTATAGCGTTTTCTAACGTATTTGTAATGGCTTGTTGCCCAACGACATCCTCGAAATTTTGAGGACGGTATTTACGCGCAGAAACTATAAAATGCTCCATTTAGTGGTTTAAAAATTTAGAGTTACAAAAGTAAGAATCTATGTTTTGTTTTACAAGGTGGTTTCTTAACAAAATGCTAAAGTTGTAAACAAATTGTATAAAGTTTTAATTTGTTGCGACTATAATGGTAATTTGATTTTAGTATCGAGTTAAAAGTTCGGAAATTTGCATTAAGGATTTTTTTTATTCTTAGTGCAAATTTTATTTAAAAATTAAAAATACGAATATGAAAATTATAAAATCAGTTTTTGCTATTAGTGCAGTTTTTCTTTTAATTTCTTGCTTGGGTTTTTCTAAAAAAGAAGACGTTGCAGTGCAACCATACACGTCTTCTATTGAAACCAAAGTGGCATATTTTGCAAGCGGATGTTTTTGGTGTGTAGAGGCTATTTTTGAAAGTGTAAACGGAGTAGAAGAAGCTGTTTCTGGATATGCTGGCGGATTTACCAAAAATCCTACTTACCAATCTATAGGAACAGGAAAAACAGGACATGCAGAAACTGTTGCTGTGTATTACAATCCTAAAAAAGTAAGTTTTGAAACTTTGGTAACTGTTTTTTTTGGTTCACATAATCCAACTACTGTAAATGGGCAAGATCCAGATTACGGAACGCAATACAGATCAATTGCTTTTTATAAAACGGATAAAGAAAAAGAGAGCATAGAAAAAGCTATTTCTAAATTAAATAAAGAAGTTTATAATGGTAAAATTGCTACAGAAGTTACTAAGTTTTCTAAGTTTTATGAGGCAGAAGAATATCATCAAAATTTTGAAAAACGAAATCCTACTCAAGGATATGTAAAAGCAGTTTCGATACCGAGGTTAAATAAATTTAAAAAGAAGTTTCCCGAGTTATTGAAGAAAGGCGAGTAGTAGATTTTTATATCGTAATATTAATCCTTATATAATGTCTATTCTAATCACTTATTTCACAAGTTAACGAATTTACTATTTTATAAGTAGAAAATCAACTGTGTTAACACGCAGTTTTTAAAATTTGATCATAAAAAAACCTCACAAAAAGTGAGGTTTTTGAAAATTATTTTAAGTAGAAATTACTCTTTTACTTCTGGTTCTTTAACACCTAACTTAGCCATTACTAAAGTAGTAATGTCAAATTTTTCATCAATAAAAGCAAATTGATTTCCGGTTGTTGTTAAAATTTGCGTGTATTTATTTTCTTTTGCCACAAATTGTATCGCTTCATTTAATACGTCATACAACGGACGCATTAATTCATTTTGCTTTAATTGCATTAATTTATTGCCATTTTCTTGGTATTTTTTAAGGTCTTGTTCCATTAATGCAATTTCATTAACTAAGGTTTTTTTCATTAATTCGCCATATTCTGCTTCATTTTTTCTATAATCGGCCACTTTATCTTGATATTCTTTTGCTTTTATAGAAAAAGAAGAATCTAGTTTTGCACCATAATCCTGGGTTCTTTCCATAACAATTTTAGTTTCTGGCATGATACTAATAATATAATCGCTATCAATAGTACCAACTTTTGTTTGTGCTATAGCTAACGTACTTATAAATGCTATAAAAAGAATTGTAAGTTTAAATTTCATAATATGTTTTTAGTTTCGCAAATATATAAAAGTAGTTGAACTTCAAAAAATTAGAAGTATTAAAAAGCGTTAATTTTATCAGAAATATTAGTAATTATTTTATTGATATCCGTTTGATAATCAAACCACAAAGTTTCTTCGTCTTTTTTAAACCAAGTACCCTGCCTTTTTGCAAAACGTCTTGTATTTTTTTTGATTTCAGAAACCGCAAATTCTTGTGTGAAATCTCCATCAAAAAAAGAAAATAACTCTCTATAACCCACAGTTTGTAAGGCGTTTAAATTTTTATTCGGATAAAGGTTTTTAGCTTCTTCCATCAAACCATTTGCCAACATGATGTCTACTCTTTGGTTTATTCGGTTGTAAATAATTTCTCTATCGGCCGTTAAACCTATTTTGATAGATGTAAAATTTCTAGGTGTTTTAGGTTTATTTTTAAAAGTAGCATAAGGCGTATTTGTACCAATACAAATTTCTAAAGCTCTCATAATTCGATGAGGATTGTCTATTGCAATAGAATTATAGGTTTCTAAATCTAATTCTTTTAGTTTTTCTTGTAAAGGTTCTATTCCTTTTTCATGTAATTGCTTTGTTAATTCTTCTCTTATTTTAGGATCAACTTCAGGAAAATAATCCAATCCGTTTAGAACAGCATCAACATACAATCCGCTTCCACCAACCATAATTTGCACAGAATTTTTTTGAAACAATTCATCTAATTTAGAAAGTGTATCTCTTTCAAAAGAGCCTACATTATAATCTTCAAAAATACTTCTGTTCTGAATAAAATGATGTGTTGCAGCTGAAAGTTCATCAACATTAGGAACAGCTGTACCAATGGTCATTTCTTTGTAAAATTGTCTAGAATCGCACGAAATAATATCAGCTTTAAAATAATTTGCAAGTTGTATACTTAATGCTGTCTTACCAATTGCAGTAGGACCGACAATAGTAATTAAAAATTTTTTAGAACTCATTTTTTATAATTTATCACCACAATTATAACAAAATTGTGCATTGTCTTTATGTTTTTCTGCTGAACAATTTGCACAAGCTTGGGTATTTGTATGTATTTTATTATCAGCGGTTTTTGTCATTTCTGAACTCACAATTCCTGTAGGGATTGCTATAATTCCGTAACCAAGAATCATAATAACACTTGCAATAAGTTGACCAAAAGGGGTTTGCGGAGCTATATCGCCAAAACCAACGGTTGTTAAGGTTACGATTGCCCAATACACACTTCTAGGAATACTTGTAAATCCGTTTTCGGCACCTTCAATCATATACATTATAGTACCTAAAATAATACAGATAATAACAATAAAGAATATGAAAACTGCAATTTTAGCTCTGCTTGCTTTTAATGCGATCATTAAATTATTAGAAGCACCAATATAACGTGCTAATTTTAAGATTCTAAAAACACGTAATAAACGCAATGCTCTAAATGCAGCAAGATGATGCGAGTTTATTAAAATTAAGGATAGATATTTAGGTATTGTTGATAAAAAATCGATAATACCATAAAAGCTAAATATATATTTAGAGGGTTTTTTAATAGTAATTATTCGTAATATATATTCAATAGAAAAAAGAATTGTAATTATCCATTCTAATATGTTTAATACATCGTGGTATTTATCATCAAAACTTTTAATGCTTTCTAGCATCACTAAAATAACACTTGCAATAATTGCAATTAATAAAATTACATCAAAAAGTTTACCCTCTTTTGTCTCGGCTTCATATATAATTTCATGAATTCTTTCTTTCCAGTCTGTTTTTTTGATTTCTTTTTTCAATTTTCGTTTAAATTTCTACAACAATACTACAATTATTTACCGAGTTTAAAAATATTTTGCTTTGTTTTTCTCTTTATTTACGGGGCTTTGCAAAAATAATTAAAAAAAAACAACCTTTTTTAAAACCGTACTTCAATTCTTCTCGTAAGTATGAGTGAGATTCAATTAAATAATAACTTAAAAACTCACAAAATGAAAAAAACAAAAATTTTAGCAGCAACCATTTTCACAGCGATTATTGGTTTAATTACAATCGCAGCAGATCACATCGATGCTCCAGCTGCAAGAGGAACAAGTGCAGATATTACAGATTTCTACGCATTTCAAGGCGAAGATACCAACAATTTAGTTTTTGTTGCCAACGTACAAGGCTT
The DNA here is from genome assembly GCA_030731625.1 of Polaribacter sp. Classification (GTDB taxonomy): domain Bacteria; phylum Bacteroidota; class Bacteroidia; order Flavobacteriales; family Flavobacteriaceae; genus Polaribacter. Next base: position 5,940 of record JANQTQ010000139.1, read on the forward strand.
GTTAAGTCCTACTGCAACAGCAACAGCATCTTTTGATGAAAATGTAATGGTAGAGTTTAATATCGATACCAATAATGACAAAGTAGAAGATTTGGTTATTCAAGCAATTCCTAAGGATGGAAAAATGTATTTCTTTGGGCCATTTGCTCCTTCATTAACAGGATTAAATAGCACAGTAAATGAAATGGCAACAAAAAATGAAGTAGCAATTTCTGCTTACGGTTCAAGTGCAACGATTGCAAATAGCAACGGAATGAAATTCTTTGCAGGTCCTAGAGACGATCCTTTCTTTATGGATTTTGCACAATACGGCGCAATTATTGGCGGTACAGCTTCAGGATTTAACAATCCAGGTGCAGATACTTTTGCAGGAACAAATGTACTTTCTATTGTTGTAGAAGTTCCTAAAAGTCTAATTGGTGGTTCTGGTACTATAAATACTTGGGTAGAATCAAAAGTAAAACAATAATTAATTTATCAACTTTAAAAACAATATCATGAAAATTTATAAAATAAAATATTTAGCAATTGCATTTTTATCACTTATCGTAGTAAGCTGTAATAATAATGACGATGATGGAATGACCGAAATTACGTCTGATTTTTCTGGAACTTTTGTGCAAAAAGATCAAATGGGTAGACCGGCTGTAAATACTGTCTTTGTATCCTCGGCAAGTAAAGATGCCTTTAATACCACAATTCCTTCAGAACAAGGAGCATTATTTCAATCGATGTTTCAAACTAATTTAATGGGTTTAAGTCCTGCGTTCGCAAATGCAGATGATAAAAATGCATTAGGTTTAGATGCGGCAACTTTTACAGGATTGTTGGCTACAGATGTTTTAAATGTTTCTTTGGATGGTAAAACAACATTCTATGATGGAACAAATGTGTTAACAGGAAGAGCTTTGGCAGATGATGTAATTACGGTTGAATTACTACTAATTTTTGGCGGAGAAGATTTTACAGAAAATGCGGCTTTCTCTGATGATCATGTAGATGCAAACGACAAAGTATTTTTAACATCTTTCCCTTATTTAGCAACAGCTTGGTAAATAATTTAATGGGTTATAATTAACCTTAAACTGGCGTAAGTTGGGGGCTTGCGTCAGTTTTAATTATTATCCCAAAAAAATCTCTTACTCTCAATAATTTTACCTTTGTACTTTTATATGTACATCCGTTATTTATAACCATAAAAACTATACATCATGAAAAATATCCAACTATTTTTTTTGTCTGTAACTTTTTCTTTCTTAATTAGTTGCAATAAAAATGAAACCAAACAAATTACAAACTCAAAAGAGTATCAAGCATATTTGCAAACTGATGAAAACTCAAATCTACAATCTGCAAAAGCAGAATACAATTTTTGGAATCAAAAGTTAGAGGCAAACCCAAGTCAATATCCATATTATTCAAAATTAGCAAGTGCAAATTCTCAGATTTTTCAATTAACAGGAGATATTCATCAGCTAAAAGAAGCAGAAAAAAACTTAGTAGCTGCTAATAAAAAAACAAATTATAATAGCGCTGGTTACTTAAGAAGTTTGGCAAAAAATTATATTTCTCAACATCGTTTTCAAGAAGCTTTAGAGTTACTTACAAAAGCAGAAATTCTTGGTGAAAATTTACAACAAACAAATTATATGTTAGTTGATGTAAATTTAGAACTAGGGAATCTTGTTCAAGTAGAGCACTATTTAACCAAAGTTAAAAATAATAATGATTTCGATTATTTAATTAGACTATCAAAATATAATGATCATTTAGGGAATTTAGAAAATGCAATTATTTATTTAGAAAAAGCGTTAAAAATTGCAGAAGCTTCTAAAAATAAAGATTTAATGCAGTGGAATTATACAAATTTAGCAGATTATTATGGTCATGCAGGTAGAATTAAAGATTCGTACAATTCCTATTTAAAAGCATTGGCAATCAACCCAAATAACAGTTATGCTAAAAAAGGGATTGCTTGGATTGTGTATTCTTATGAAAGAAATCCTACAGAAGCTTTAATAATTTTAGAAACTGTAATCAATGAAAATGCTACTCCAGATTATCATTTATTAAAAGCAGAAATTTTAGCTTTTATGGGTAATGATCAAGAAAAAGAAAAACAAATAAAATTATATCTATCTAAAGTTGCTGATAAAAATTACGGAGCAATGTATGCAAAATACAATGTGTTATTATTTGCTGATGATAAAAACACCGTTTTAAAAGCGTTAGAAATTGCAAAAGAAGAAGTTATTGCAAGACCAACTGCACAATCTTACGATTTATTAGCTTGGTCTTATTATAAAAGTGGAAACTCAAAAAAAGCAATTGAAATTACCGAAAAATATGTAATAGGTAAAACATTTGAGCCCGAAGTTCTATTGCATACTGCTTATATTTTAAAGGCAAACAATCAAAAAATAGCAGCCAACAAAATTATTAAAGATTTGTTAAAAAGCACTTACGAGCTAGGTCCTTTGTCAGAAAACGAATTAAAAAGTATTTAAATTTGAAAAAATTACATAGCGATGAAAAATATTTTTATACTAGTTTTTGTTTTTATCTGTGGATATAATTCATTGGCGCAAGAATTAAAAGGAGTTGTTTTAAACTCTTTTAACGAGCCTTTAGAAAATGTATATATCATAAATAAAACGGTAAATACGCACACACATACAAATGAAAATGGAAGTTTTACTTTAGAAAAAACAACTATAAATAATGCTATTCAGATAAGTATTTTGGGTTTCGAAACTAAAACAATTTTGGTTACAGAAAGTCATTTAAAAAACGGAATTTCAATTATCCTAGAAACTAAAGTTTTTCAGTTAGAAGAATTGGTTTTACGCAAAGAAATAAATGCTTTACAAACGTTAACAAATATTGATTTACAAGTAAATCCTGTAAATAATTCGCAAGAAATATTACGAAAAGTTCCTGGGTTATTTATTGGGCAACATGCTGGAGGCGGAAAAGCAGAGCAGATTTTTTTAAGAGGTTTTGATATAGATCACGGAACAGATATTACGCTTTCTGTAGACGGAATGCCAATAAATATGGTTTCGCATGCGCATGGCCAAGGCTATTCTGATTTGCATTTTATGATTCCAGAAACCATTCAAAAAATAGATTTTGGTAAAGGACCTTACTACGCAAATCAAGGCGATTTTAATACGGCGGGTTATGTAAATTTTGCTACAAAAACAGCCATCAATAAAAATGTAGTTTCTGTGGGTTATGGCGATTTTAATTCGTTAAGAACTTTAGGAATGTTTAATTTATTAGAAAATTCTAAAAAAGAGGATGCGTATGTTGCTGTCGAATATATAGAATTTGATGGTCCTTTTCAATCTCCACAAAATTTTAATAGATTCAATATTTTTGGAAAATACAATACTTTTTTTAACGGAAAAGATAAGTTAACGCTTACTGCATCTCATTTTACGAGTAGTTGGGATGCTTCAGGTCAAATTCCGGAAAGAGAAGTTGCTAACGGAAATATTTCTCGTTTTGGAGCTATAGATGATACAGAGGGTGGTTTTACATCAAGGTCAAATATAAATGTACAACTACAAAAAACACTTGAAAACGATGCTATTTTTATAGCCAATGCATTTTACTCTAAATACAATTTTGAGCTGTATTCTAATTTTACGTTCTTTTTGGAAGACCCTATAAATGGCGATCAAATAAAACAATTTGAAGATAGAAATATTTATGGAATGAACGCAAAAATTATCACTCAAAAACAATTTGGAACGGTGGATGCAAAGTTTACAAAAGGGATTGGTTTGCGATATGATTTGGTTACAGATAACGAATTGTCTCACACAAAAAATAGGAGGGAACTGTTGAATAATATTCAACTGGGTGATGTGCAACAAAGTAATTTATATGCTTTTTATAATACAGAATTATCAATAGGGAAATTTAAAATTTCACCAGCAATTCGTTTAGATTATTTTAAGTTTTTGTACAATGATAATTTAAGTACTTCTTATGAAACGTTGAGTAAAACCAAGGCAATTATAAATCCGAAATTAAACTTTTTATACGCGCAAAATGATAATCTACAATGGTTTTTAAAATCGGGAATTGGCTTTCATTCTAATGATGCAAGGGTGATTTTACAAGAAAATGCAGATAAAATTTTGCCAAGAGCTTATGGTGCAGATTTTGGAAATATATGGAAACCAACTAAAAATTTGGTTTTAAATACAGCCGCTTGGTATTTGTTATCAGAAGAAGAATTTGTGTATGTTGGCGATGCAGGTATTGTTGAACCTTCAGGAAAATCAGAGCGTTTTGGAATTGATTTAGGTATCCGTTATCAATTTACAGATCATATTTATTTTGATACAGATGCAACGATTACAAAAGCACGAAGTTTAGAAAATATTTCTGGTGAAGATTATATTCCATTAGCGCCCAATTTTACAATGGCAGGAGGTTTGGCTTTTAATGATTTAGGTAATTTTTCTGGCGGATTTCGTTATCGTTATCTCGCTGATAGAGCTGCAAATGAAGATAATTCTATTATTGCAAAAGGGTATTTTGTAAGCGATTTTAATATCAATTATAAAATGAACGACATTACTTTTGGGATTGCCATAGAAAATATTTTTGATGTGGCTTGGAATGAAACACAGTTTGCAACAGAAAGCAGATTGCAAAATGAAATAGCTCCTGTAGAAGAAATTCATTTTACACCTGGAACACCTTTTTTTGCAAAAGCAACGATTAGTTATTCGTTTTAAAGATAAAAGAAAGAGAGAAAGAAACCTTAGTTAGGTTAGTTTAGTTGGATGAAATGCCTGTTACTTAATTGTAGCAGGCATTTTTATGATAAAAAAAATCCGTTATAAAAATTTTTATAACGGTTTTTTTACTAGCTTTAAAACCGAATATTAATTTTCGAAAAAATTAATGGTCTGCATTTCTTTCTACATATTTAATAATTTGTGTAGCAATATCTTTACCAGTAGCAGATTCTATACCTTCTAATCCTGGCGAAGAATTTACTTCTAAAATTAAAGGTCCTCTAGCAGATTGTAATAAATCTACACCAGCAATTCCTAAGCCCATTACTTTAGCCGCTTTTAATGCTGCATTTTCTTCTTCGTCTGTTAAACTTACAATTTCGGCAGTTCCTCCTCTATGTAAATTAGATCTAAATTCACCTTCTTTTCCTTGTCTTTTCATGGCACCAACAACCACACCATCAACAATAAAAACACGTAAATCGGCACCTTTTGCTTCTTTAATAAATTCTTGCACAATAACTCTAGCTTGTAAACCATTAAAAGCTTCTAAAATAGATTCTGCAGAGTTTCTATTATCCGCCAAAACAACGCCAAGTCCTTGTGTACCTTCTAATAATTTTATTACTAATGGCGCACCATCAACTCTATCTACAATGTTAGATACGTTTTTAGAATAGTTACTAAATACCGTTTTTGGTAAACCTAAACCTGCTCTCGATAAAATTTGTAAACTTCTAAGTTTATCTCTAGAACGCACTAATGCTTGAGATTCTGTAGCAGTAAAAACTTTCATCATTTCAAATTGTCTTACAACAGCAGTACCAAAAAAAGTTACAGAGGCGCCAATTCTTGGAATAACTCCTTCAACTCCTCTAATTTCTTCTCCTTTATAAATAATAACGGGTTTTCTTTTTTCAATTACAAGATCACATTTTGTATGATCTATGATGATCATTTCGTGACCTTTCTTTTTACCTGCTTCTACAAGTCTTCTTGTTGAATAAAGTTTTGGGTTTGCAGATAAGATTGCGATTTTCATATGTTTAATTTATTTAATTTTTAGTTTTTCTTCAATATGATTGAAGTGTTTGTTTTCTTGACAAAAAATGAATTATGATTGGTTTTTTAATAAAATTGGATAACAAAAAGCTTGTCAATTATTATGTTTAATGATACTATTAAAAAAATTTGTATTATCCTGTTAAAAAGTTAGTACTTAGATTAAATTATATTTTAATGATGATTAGGTTTTTTAGTAAATTAAAAGGGTTAATGGTTTGGTTTTTAATTTATTAATTAAAGATAATACTATATCAACTTAAAAATAAATATTTTATAAATTATTTTTTTAAGAAGAAACAGCGCCTAATGCATATAATTGCTCTAAAGTAGGAGAAATACTACCTCCTGCAGGTTCTAAAGTGATACCAAATGCTTCTGATTCATTAATGTTTTCAATCGTAAATATTTTATTTGCATCCGCAGTAAAAGTATCTAAAGTTCCTAAACTTGTTGGTGTTAACGGACTTAGTTTTAAAGACCAAACTTGGTAGACTTTTCCTTTAGGAGGTTCTGGTAATCCTTTGGCATCTAAATAAATACTATTTGTTTTTTTATCCCAATATACTTTTGCATACGATGTTGGTGATACATTTTGACCTGCTAAAGGAATTGAAATAATATCTTTATCTCTAAAAATAGTTATTAATTTTTCTGCTGCAGCTAAATTAGTTGATGCACTATCTATTTGTGCTTCTAACTGTTGTTTTTCTGAGGCAATTTGCTCTTTAAGTTGGTTATTTTGAGATAGTGTAAAAACTAAAATACTACCAATTATTATAGAAGCAGCCCAGCCTGTATATTGTAACCAATTAGAGGTTGGTTTTGTTATTGAAATTACTTTTGGTTCTTCAACTTTTAGTTGATTTTTTATGTCATTAAAAGAATAAGGAGCATCTTTTTTTGCTGCAGCGGTTAATTGTACAATGGCATTTTCTATGGATTGTACTTCTGCTAAAAGTTCAGGGTTTTTTAGAATTTCTGCATGCACTTCTTCATTTTCCTTTTCAGAAAGCGAGCCTGCAACATACAGTTCTAAAATTCCAGATGCTATGTAATCTTTTGTATTCATTTTTAAACGCCCAACATTGTGCGTAATTCGCCAATGCAAGTTCTATTTCTTGTTTTTATGGTACCTAATGGTATGTTTAATTCTTCGGATGCTTCTTTTTGTGTAAATCCTTTAAAATATAATAATTCAATAACAGATTTACAGGTTTCTCCTAGTTTTGTTACAAACTCTTTTAAGCCAATAGTATTTGTGGTACTATCTAAACTTGAACTTGTTTCTAATATATCTACGAAAAAATCGGCATTAAGGTTTTGTTTAGACTGTTTAAATTTTTTAGATCGTGTGTAATCTATAGCGGCATTTCTTGCTATGTTTAGTAACCACGTAAAAAAACGGCCTTTTGCTGGTGAATACGTTTCTGCATTGTTCCAAGCTTTTATAAATACATCTTGTGTAATTTCTTGGGCAACATCGTCATTTTTAACAATATTATTTACAACACCAGAAATACTATTACAATAAAGATTGTATAGTTTTTCATAGGCCTTTGCATCCTTTTGCTGAAACTGTAAAATTAAAAGCTCTTGATTCATAGTTGTATCAAGAGCTAAAATATGTAAAATATTTAAGATGGGTTATTTTCTTTTAATAAAAATAAAATCGCCACCTTCATCACCTGTTCTGCTAATGGGTGCATATT
>JANQTQ010000139.1:13483-16803 GCA_030731625.1 Polaribacter sp.
GATTACCTCCGGTAGTATTATTAATTACAGGATCTTCAATCATATTAAATAATTGACCTGCAGATAAATAGTTTTCTGTATTCTCTTTTAGTCTTTTTAATAAATACTTCATAAAAACACTTTCATTTGGCACTGTTGTTAAAGTTCCGCTAGTAATGGCTTTTCTGCTAGGTAAAGCATATTTCATTTGTACGGCTTTCGATGCTTCTTTGTATTCTCTACTTTGTGTTAAAATACTTCCGCTAAAACATGCATCAGCAATTAAAAGTGTGTGTTTGGAGTTGATCGATTTTATATAAGAAACAATACTTGTATTTAAAATTACATTTCCTTCAAATTCCATATTTGCATCCGAAGGCATCCAATAGCCTTTTTCGCTTACTTTATCATAATTACCATGACCGGCATAAAAAATAACTAAATTATCGTTGTTGCCAACTTTGTTTTTAAGGTTGTAAAACTCTTTTATAATCTGGTTTTCTGTAGGATTTTTTAATACAATAACGTTTTCTTTTGCAAAACTATAATTGCTAATTAGCACATCCGCCAAAGATTGCGCATCTTTTAAAGGTTCTCCTTTTAAATCTGGAATTGATTTGTCTTGATACGAACTTACGCCAATAACCAATGCATAATATTTACCAAAACCAATATCTAAATCCTCTTTTTCATCGTTATTTATAGTAACATCGGTATCTATATTTGGAGAATTTCGTTTGATAACAAAACTTTTTGTAGACGATGCTCTTTTTAGGTCTGTTGCCTTTACTATTAAATCGTTTTTACCATATTTTAAGGGAACATTTGCTGTAAATGTGCCGTTTTCTGTAACGCTCGCTTCCACATCATTTATGGTAATTTCATAAATTCCATCTGTATCTGTGGCAATTCCTCTTACGAGTATATTTTTTGCTTCAACAATTTTAAAACCTCTTTTTTCTTCAACATCGGGTTCTAAAATAACAATAGTTGGCGGATCGTTATAGGTTTCTGTTTGATATTTTATGTTTAAAAAATCTACAGCAATTTTTTTATCATAATAAATAGTATAGCCAACTTTATTGTCAAAAAAGTTTTGAAAAGGAGCTTCATTTACATATTGATCATTAATGTAGAAACGTAATAATCTGCCAGATTTAACAACCTTTATTTTGTTATTTTGATTTGCGCCTGTTTTAATTGCTGATGAATTTGTTAAAGGAATTATTTCTGAATGGACATCATTATCAAATTTTCTATATTTATAACTTCCATTATCAGAAATTAGAAATGAAAATTCATTGGCGCCATTTTTTCGTCCAAAAGTTAAGCCGTACATTCCTTCGGATGAGCTGCCCATAGGACTAATTGCAGTTTCTATAATAAAATCTTTAGAAGTATCGATGTCTACATTTCTGCTGATAAAAATGCCTCCTTTCTTTTTTCGATGCAATTCTAAGGTACTGTTGTTCATTGCAACTGAATAATCAGCAGCATCTTCTAAAATCCATTGACTATTGTTATTGTCAAAATTATCAAATAAAGGAAGCGTTAAAGCTTTATTAGTTACAACGTAATTTGTTTCATTTTTAGCATATTTAACCGATAAATAATCTATAGAAAACTTTTGTTTATAATAAACGCCATAACCAATTTCATAGCCATAAAAAGGTTCGAAATCTATTCTTGTTACGTACTCATTATTGATGTAAAATTTATAAAAATCGCCTTCTTTAGTAACTTTTAGTATGTTTTCTTTACCGCTACCAGCATTTATAGCGGTAGTTTTTACCCATTTTACAATTTCTTCGATATTATTATTTACAACTCTATTTATTTTATAATAACCTGTAGCAGTAATTAAAATTTGAAAGTAACTGGTGTCTTTTTTACCCCATAAAAAACCATAAGGTGAATTTGTATCTCCAGAAATGTGTTCTAGTTTTGTTTCTATTTCAAAATCTTTTGAACTATCAAAATACTTCTCTGTATTTGTTAAGTATCCTTTTTCTGCTCTTTTATGATCTAAATAATATTTTCCGTTGTAGAAATAAAAATTTGCAATTTCATCATTGGTTAAACTCCAATTATTTGAGTTTGAGCTAAAATCATCATATAAAATAACATCACCAGTTATGTTATTGTTGTTAAAGTTATTGTCTTCTTTTTTATAATCTTGATAAGACATACTTAAATAACCAACAGCTATTTTTTGATTGCTATATACTATAAAACCAGTTCTATCTCCATAAAAATTGATACTATAATTTGTGTGTACTAAATTATTATTGATATAAAATTTTACTGTATTGTCTTCTTTTTGGATCTCTAAATAATTATAAGCACCATTTCCTGTTTTTATATGTTCGGTTTTAACCCATTCTGTAATGCTTGTGCTGGTGCCGTTTACAAATTTTTTAATCATATAATACCCGCCAGAAGTAATAAAAAATTCGTTTTGATTATTGTTGTCTAAGCGTCCAAAAATTAAACCAAAACCATTATTATCTATTCCGCTTACTTTTTTTATTTGAGCAGTAATTTTAAAATCTCTAGAAGCGTCAAACTTTTGTTCAATACTAGAACTCCAGCCACCACTTTCTCTTTTATGATCAAAAATATAATCGCCATTAGAAACTTCTAAAACTACATCCGAGTTATTAGCGGAAGCCCAATTATTTTTATTGTCATTAAATCCTTCAAAAAGGATTGTTTTATTGTTACTAATTAAGTTATTATTAGTAGAGTTTGTGTTTTTAGCCCTAATGTAATCTAAAGAAATTTTTTGATTACTATAAAGTGTAATCGCCGTTTTTTCGCCTAAAAAATCTTTATGACTCATACTAAATACATAAGAATCATTTACGTAATAAGTAATTAGATTGCCTTTTTTTATAATTTTTAAGTCGTTTATAGCATAATTTCCTTTTTTTACATTGTCAGATTTTGTCCACTCTTTTATGTTGGAATACGTACCGTTACTATTTTCTGCTACTCTAAAATATCCGTTAGCCGTAATTGCCAATTCTCTGTAATTATTATTGTCTTTATAGTCATACATAAATGACATTCCAGAATTGTCTACACCAGCTATTTTTTGGATAGAAGTCTCAATTTCAAAATCGCTATTGGTATTTATGTTGGTATTTGTTGATGATATATACCAAGAGCCTTCTGTTCTTTTATGCTCAAAATAGTACCTACCGTTATACATTTGAAGTTCATATTCATTCGTGTTTCCTAAAGGCCAAGTATTTTTACCATCAAAGTTTTCCTCATAATCATAACTGCTAGTTTGTGAAAAAGTTGAAAAATGAGTGAGTAAAAAAATAAATAATATG
>JANQTQ010000140.1 GCA_030731625.1 Polaribacter sp.
AAGGACAAATTGAATGGTATAATGAAGGTTCTGCTTTAAATTTAATTAAAAAGCAAAATACCTAATTCGTATTTTTTATAGTGAAAGCTCCTGAAGAAATTCAGGAGTTTTTTTTGTAAGAGATCTTTAATACTTTAGACTATTTAAGTATGATTAAAATAATTAATGAATGAAAAATATTTGGTTTTTTGAAGATGTAAACTTATTTAATATTCTTTGTCCTCATAAATTTAAAGAGTACAAAAAATGCCATGATTTTGATTTGTATAAAAAAAGTGATTATATCTATTTTGAAGAAGACGCTGCAAGCAAAATCTATTTAATAGAACAAGGAAAAGTAAAGTTAGGCTATTACACAGAAGATGGAATTGAAGTTGTAAAAGCGATCTTAACAAAAGGAGAATTGTTTGGCGAAAAAGCAATATTAGGCGAAGAAGTACGAAATGAATTTGCTCAATCTATCGATGAAACAACATCAATTTGCCCAATAGGAGTTGAAACTATGCATGAATTAATGCGTGATAATAAAACGTTTAGTTTAAAAATTTATAAATTTTTAGGACTTCGGTTTAAAAAACTAGAAAGAAGATTGCAATTAATTTTATTTAAAGATATAAGAACCCGGTTTTTAGAATTTTTAAAAGAATTGAGTCTAGAATATGGTTACCATTGTGAAAAAACAGGTGATAAAATTATTAAGCACCCATATACTCAAAAAGATATTGCCTCTTTAATTGGTACTTCTAGATCTAACCTAAATGTTTTAATGAATGAATTAAAAGAGGAAAATATCATCTCTTTTAACAGAAAAGAATTAAGATTACTTCAAAAAAAAACTTAAATGTTCGCTAGCTAACATTTCATAATATTTCAACCTTATAACTTTGTCATCAACATTAACATAAATAATAATAAGATGAAAAAAGTTTTAAATTTAGCATTCGCTTTTACAATTGCACTATTTTTTGTTGCTTGTAATGATGATGAAAACACAGTAGCAACAACAGGAAGTTTAACAGTAGATTTAACAGGATTAGAAGAGTTAGGGTCAGATTTTGTTTACGAAGGATGGCTAATTGTAGATGGAAATCCTGTAAGTACAGGTACATTTACAAGCGTATCTTTTCCGCAAACCTATACAGTAGGAATTAGTGATTTACAAAAAGCAACAACATTTGTAGTATCTATTGAGCCAGCAGGAGAAACTGGAGCAGCAGCTTTAGCACCTGCAAAAACTAAAATTTTAGCAGGAGATTTTTCTGGTAATTCAGCTAATGTTTCTTCAAAAGGAATTGTAGCAGATTTTGACGCTTCATGGGGTACATACATTTTAGCTACACCAACAGACGCAGATGATTCAAACGAAGCAAGTGGAGTATGGTTTTTAGATAATTCTGGCACAGCACCTGTGGCAGGCTTAGGTTTACCAACCTTAACGGATGGATGGAAATATGAAGGTTGGGTTGTTTTAAATGGTACGCCAGTGAGTACAGGTACATTTTCTGCAGTGAATGTTGCCGACGATAACGCCGCAACTTCACCATATAAAGGCTTGGTAGGAAATGGCCCAGCTTTTCCGGGAGAAGATTATTTAATAGGATCTGCAGCAGGAGTAAATTTTCCTACAGATTTAAAAGGAGCTACAGTTGTAATATCAGTAGAACCAAGTCCAGATAACAGCACAGCACCTTTTACTTTAAAGCCTTTAGCACATGTGGTTCCTGCAGATGCAATGAATCATACAGTAATCTCTATGGGAGTAGGTCCAATAGCAACTTTATCTGGAAGTGTTTCAAGATAACAGAAAAGAATACAATCTACTATTATGTTAATGGTTGATTTATTTGAAGGGCAATTATTTATATAATTGCTCTTTTCTGTAGAAAAAAAATACCCAACTTAGCTGTTAAACTAATGTTGGGCTACAACTAACCAACAAGTTGTAAAATTAGTTAATGTTTATTTTTAATGGCATTTTATAAATTTCTCCTTTTTTAACTCCTTTTACTGCAATTTTTTTGTAGTTCAATTTTTGTTTAATAATAGAGTTTAAATTATCAATTTTAGAATCTACAGATATGATAACTATTTCATTATCATTATTTATCATAAATGAAATTTCTGCAGTATTTGATTCTTTTAATTCTAAAGAAATTTTTGAACCCAACATAGAAACTATTTCTGTTCTAATTTATTTGTTAATTTCTGATGGGTTTTTTTCTGATGCGGTAGTTGAAAATGTTGTTGCTAAAAAGATAGCTGTAATTGCGATAATAGTTTTTAAGTTTCTCATAATAAGTGTGTTATTTGTTTGTATATATGAGAAAGACGCCTATATTTAAGAAACGTTTCAGCAAAAATGTACTTTAATACATTCTTAACAGTATTTAACTAATATTAAGAAATTAAGCAAAAATAATAGAATTGAATCTTATTTTTTAGCTTTTTCTACTAATTCTAATTTTTCTAAAGACGTTTTGGTTGTAAAAAATCCGTAATTTATAGTCACACTTTTTTTGTCAATTTTATCAATAGTACCAACAGAATTAGAATCAATAATTCTTACCTTATCATTAATTTTATAGTTATATTCAGCTTTTTCTTTGGCAATTTTAATGGCTTCAATTTTCTTTTCTTTTCTAACTTCCACAACTTTTTCTAAAACTTCTTTTTCTACTTTTTGAATCACTTCTTGTAGTTGCTTCTCTACAATTTTTGCTTGTTTTTTTTGAGATTTTGTAGTGGGTGCTTGCGGTGTTTTCTTTAAATGTTTTACTTTTTCATCACTAACCCATTTGTTAAAATTGGTCGTTAATTCTTTTTTATTATTTGTTTGAAAGTACTTGTTCATCAATTCGTTTATCTTTCTTCCTAAAGATAGCATTTTTTGATTTTTATCATACAATTCTTGAAAACCAGATAATTTATCTTGAATCCGTTCTTCTTTTTCTTGCAAATTATTCAGGTGTTCTTGTCCTTTCTTTTTTTGCTTTTCTAGGTTTTCAGAATTTTTCTGAAGTCTATTACGTTCTTTTTGTAGGTTCGAAATTGTTTTGTCTAAACGTATTTTTTCTGTTTCTACGCGTTTTTTTGCTTTGTTGATAATACTAAAAGGAATTCCGTTTTTCTGAGCTACTTCAAATGTAAATGAGCTTCCCGCTTGTCCAACAAATAAACGATATAAAGGTTCTAAAGTACGTTCATCAAATTGCATGTTTGCATTGGTCACATTTTCTAATTCGTTTGCTAAAACTTTTAAGTTTGAGTAATGTGTGGTTATAATTCCGAATGCTTTTTTCTCGTAAAATTCTTCCAAGAAAATTTCAGCTAAAGCACCACCCAATTCAGGATCAGAACCTGTTCCAAATTCATCAATTAAAAACAAGGTATTTTCATTACATCGTCGTAAAAAATCACGCATATTTTTTAAACGATAACTATATGTACTTAATTGATTTTCAATAGATTGATTATCACCTATGTCGGTTAAAACAGTATCGAATATATAGGTTTGGCTGCGTTCATCTACAGGAATTAAAATTCCACTTTGCAACATAATTTGCAATAAACCAATGGTCTTTAAAGTGATACTTTTTCCACCTGCATTTGGGCCAGAAATTACAATAATTTGTTGCTTTTCATTTAATTCAATTGTTTGAGCAACCGTGTGTAATTTTTGTCTTTTATTTTTTCTCCATAAAATAGGATGATACGCATTTTTAAAAAATATCTTTTTTTCTTTTGATATTTTAGGCAAAATTGCATTCATTTCAAATGCATATTTTGCTTTTGCTCCAATTGCATCTGTATGAATTAAAAAAGTAATATATTCTTTTAATAAGTATACTGAAGGGCGAATTTTAGTGGCTAAAGCACGTAAAATTTTTACAATTTCTTGCTTTTCTTCATAGATTAAATTTTGATATTCTCTGCTATAAGATAGTGTAGCTTGTGGAGCGATATAAACGATATTACCAGATTTTGAAGCACCTAATAAACTACCAGCAACTTTTCTTCTATGCATAGCAGAAACCGCTAAAACTCTCTGATTGTCAACAACTGTTTCTTTAATTTCATCTAAATATCCAGAAGAAATAGCTTTACTTAAGGCACTTGTAAAA
>JANQTQ010000141.1 GCA_030731625.1 Polaribacter sp.
CTTCACACTCTAACTTTAGTGGAAAAATTCATGGGGGTCATATTTTAAATATGATGGATCAAATTGCATTTGCTTGCGCTTCTAAACATTCAGGAAATTACTGTGTTACAGCTTCTGTAAATAAAGTAGATTTTTTAAATCCGATAGAAGTTGGCGAATTAGTAACCCTGAAAGCATCTATAAATTATACTGGAAGAACTTCTATGGTTGTTGGTTTAAGAGTAGAATCTGAAAACATTAGAACCGGAGAGAAAAAACATTGTAATTCTTCTTATTTCACAATGATTGCAAAGGATAATCTTGGAAAAAGTGCACCTATACCTGGAATTATTTTAACTTCTAAAAATGAAATTAGACGTTTTGCTAGAAGTATCACCAGACAAAATGAAAGTAAAAACAGAACTTCACGTTTTAGTAGTAAAGCTTTTAAAATAAAAGATTATTTGCAACTTTTTGAAAACAGTAATTCTAAAATTGATCTTAAAGAAAAATAGAGCTTTACCTCTATTTTTCTTTAAAAAACAATCTTATTAAAAATTAAAAAGTTCTTGAAATATTAAATCCTAAATGGATATCACCACCAAAGAAATTTCCTGTTGTTTCTGCAATAAAACTTTTTTCAATCATCGTAATTGCATTCGATAAAATAAGTTGAAAAACATGTCCGCCAGTTTCAATGTCTACTCCAAATGCTAAAGAGTTTTTGGCATTTATAGAGGTAGATTCATCAAAAGCGTAATAATATTCGCCATTAAACGAAACTCTTTTGCTTAATTTTATACGACTTCCAAAACCAACCGCAAAAATATCATGAGGATCTGCCTCTATTTTTACCGTATTTCTATGAATATAGGTTGGAGTTATTTGAAAAGAAAAAGACTCACTTACTTTTCTTGCGATTAAAACCTGACTCACATAAAACATACTTTCGGCAAAAGTTCTTTTATCCGAAGGATCATAATCTTTAAGTGTTTTAACAGCTACGCTTCCAAAAAGTGAAACCGCAAAAGGAAAGGATTTTTCGCCCGTTTTTTGTTTTATCAAACTGTATTTTAAAAAGCTATCAAAGGTCTTTTCAAAACTACTTCTACCAAAACCAGCCGTTAAATTATCGTTTAAACCATACTCTAAAGAAAAACGTATATTTGATTGATCTAAACCAAAAAGCTCATCAAAACCTAAATTTACTCTTCCGAATCTATGAGAAATTATAAACTCTAATTCTCTGTTTTTTCTGTTTTCGATGGAATGACCATTAATAATTCTTGTTCCTTTAAAAGTTGAAGTAACTATATTTTCTAAATTATTTTTTGGAGTTTCTGCATCTAAAACATCCAATAAATCATCCTGAGAAAATATTTGAGAACCTATTGAAACTAAAAAAATGGTTAGTAGTAATTTTTTCATACGATTATTTGTTAAAAGGTTTGTGGTTAAAATTAAAGCTCACTTTAATTTTTTTGGCAATATTTTTGGCAACAACTGCAGGAATATTAATATTAAAATCATCAACTTCAATTATAAAACCTCCATCAACTACAATGGCATCTTTTGTTCTTGTAAAATTTGCGTCAATAATTATTTCTTTTGATATGCCATGAATGGTTAAAATCCCTTTTACTTTTGCAGTTGTTAATGTTTCACCTATTGCATCAAAATTTAAAATATCACCTTTAAAAGTTGCTTTTGGAAACTTGTCTGACTCCGCATAATTCTCATTAAAATGTTCTTGCATTAACGCTTTCTTAAACAGAAATGATTTCATTAAAATAGAAATTGCCATTTTACCAGAAGTTGCATCAATAATGCTTAAAACTTGGTTGTTATCTGCAGTAATATCTTCCATTGCTGCTTTTGAATAAAAAGAAATGGCACCGTTTTTTGTTAAAAATCTATCTTGACAATTGCTAATTCCTATAAATAAAAAACTAAAAAAAATTGTAAATATTAATTTCATGATTGGTTATTTTTATTGATTACTAATTTCGCATTTTACAAGAATTACATCCATTAAAAAACCTGTACAAATTCCTTTTAAACGTATCGATTGCCCCGTTTTTAATGTGTTCATTTCTTTCGTTGCATTTTCTGACAAATGACATAAAACACTTCCAAAATCATCATTTGTTTTTAAAGTGATAATTCCTTTTTCATTTTCAATTTTCACGTCAGAAATAATTCCGTTTACCTCAATTATTTTCTCTAGATATACTGCATTTGCAGCATTTTCATCAGAAGTAAAATCGGTTAAAATTTTATCCGCAGAAAGAGAAATATCAGATTTAGAAGCAGCAACATTTACATGAGGTTTATGATACATTTTGTAAGCAAAAAATGCACAAATGCTTCCTAAAACCAACATAAAAATGATTATCTTTTTTATCTTCATTACTTCTAGTTTTAATTATTTAAAGCTCCTTTTTCTACCCAACATTTTATGATTGCAATTTCTGCTGTAGTTAAAGAACTACCTATAGGCATTCTTCTACTTTCAACTTCTAACAAAACAGAACTTGCATTAGAACTTAAAGCATTATACGAATCTAGATTTGGAAATTGGCCTCCATTAGAACTATGACATTGTGTGCAACTATTATCTATAATTGGCTTTACACTTAATGCATAAGTAACTGTTTCACAAACATCTACTTCTTCATTATCTATTGGCTCTTCAACATTTGTTAAACAAGCACTTAAAAAAACACTAAGAAACAGCATTAAAAAGTGATTTCTAAATTTAAAATTAATTTTCATATTGAGTCGTTTTTATTTCTTTAGTAAAGTAACTAAAAGAAAGAGGTTTACAAACCATAAAACTTTCTGAAAGGGAAATAAAAAAGGTTAATAAGGAAAAGAAAGCATTAAAAGAAAATCAGTTTTCTGGGTATTTCATTAAAATGAAACTAGATATTTAGCCATTGTTTAAATTCTGCTGCTTTATTTTTACTGATAATTATTTCTTCGGATGTTTTAGATTGCAACAAAATTTTAAGCTGACTATTACCGTATTTTATAATTTTATCTATTGCTGCAATACTGATAATAAATTGTCTATTTGCTCTAAAAAACAAGGCTGAATTTAAGTTGGTAAACAAATCATCTAAACTCATATTAGTAGTCGATTTTTTACCATCAAAACACACAACATACGTAATTGTATTTTCTGTATAAATGTATGCAATATCTTTAATTGCTATAGGCACTAACTCGTTTCTAATATAGGTAAGAATTCTTTGTTTCTCATTTTCTAAAGGTTCTTCTGATGGATTTTTTTCTGGGGTTTCTGCAACTCTTTCTTTGTACGAAACTAAGTCTGAATTTAATTTAGAAAGGTTTACAACTTCTGATGTTAACGTAGAATTTTTTAATTCTAATTGCTTTTCATAAGCACTACCAATAATTCTCACAGCTAAAAAAGAAAAAAGGATTACTAAAATTCCCATTACTAAAAAAATAAGATGAAAATTATTTTTTAAGGTATTCATCTGAGCAGAAATACTTTTGATATTTACATTTGCCGCAACTATTAAATCAGAATTACTGATAGGTGAAATATGAATAATTTCTGATGTTGATTGATTGCTTTTACGCATTAAAATATCAAACAAATCATCCGAATTATTTTTTTCTTTTAAGGATGACAATAAGGTTTCATTTGATCTTACAAGTTGACCAACTTTTGTTTTATCTGGGTGACAAACTTCTTTTCCTCCCCAATTAAAAACACTAATAAACCAGGTATCGTTATTAGAATTCTCAATAATTTGCTGAATATTTATAACAATTTGTTCTTTTTTTATTCCTGATGAAAGCTGAAAATCAATCAATTTAGAAAATTCATCTGCCTCTCTTTTACTTGATTCTACCTGTACTTCTATAAGTTGATTTGCGCTCACTTTAATAAAATATTGTGATGCAATTAAAGCCACAAACAAAAATATGACTGCAATAGATAAAAAAGTTAAAAAGTAAAGTTTGTCTTTTTTCATAATTATTAGAAAGCGGAAATATACTATTTATTCTTATCTTTCTAAAAGTAAAAATTCCGCTTTAAATACACTTTTTTCCATTTCATAAAGATTTTTACTCGAAAAAAAGTTAATTTTAACTTTCTTTG